>JAJYGB010000621.1 GCA_021785235.1 Bacteroidota bacterium | reverse complement strand
CTCGACGGGCGTGCGATGTACATACGAGAAAGCGCGAAAGCCATCCGCGACGATCATGGAAACACAATTTATTTCGAAGGCACGATCGAAGACATCACTGAGAAGAAGATCGCCGAAAAGGCCCTAAGGACTAGTGAAGATCGGTTCAGAAACCTTTTCGAAAATGCCCCTGTGTCCTTATGGGAGGAGGACTTTTCCGAGGTCAAGCGCACCTTGGATAATCTGAGAACATCCGGCGTGAAGAACATTCGAGAGTTTCTTGCACGTAACCGAAAGTTTCTAGAGTCCCTGTTTGATTCTGTAAAGATTCTCTCCGTCAACAAGTCTACACTTTCTCTCTATCACGCGGTATCGGTTCTGCAGCTCATGAGAGCGGCGAACTCCGTATCCGATCCGGATGCCGGCCCGGCGCACTCGGAAACAATTGAGAGAATTTGGAAGGGTGAGACTACTTACGAATCCGAGACATTAATAAAGACACTTACCGGCGAGAAACGTCATGTGATGCTGCGGTGGAAGGTTGTCCCGGGGTTCGAGCAGGATTACAGTAAAGTCCTCGTAAGCATGTCTGACATAACGCCTCTCAGAAACTTCGAGCGAGAGCTCGAGAACTCCCGCGAAATGTACCGCGAAATTGTCGAGAACATCGACGAGGTGATTTTCTCGCTCGACGCGGAGGGTAAACTCATTTACGCAAGTCCTGCGATGGAGCATTATTTTGGCCCTGGGTTCGAATCGCGTCTCGGCGTCCACTTTAGCTCTTTCGTTCATCCTGATGATCACGGCATGATCGCGGAGCGATTCGATGAACAAAGGAGGGGAATATCCACTCCTTTTGAATGCCGCTTCGTTGTCAGGGAAGGCCAGGTGAGGTGGGGAATAGTGCATCCCGTCCCGGTCTTTCATAGAGGTGGCTTCACAGGAATCAGGGGATCGGTGCTCGACATAACCGAAAGAAAAGAAGCTGAGATGAGGTCCCTCCAGCTCGGAGAACAGCTTCGCGCGCTGGCGGCAGGCCTTCAGACTGCCAGAGAAGAAGAGCGCATATTGGTCGCGCGTGAGATACACGATGAACTCGGGCAGGGGCTGACGACACTTAAACTTGGAATCGCCCTCGTGCGGAGGAGTCTCCTCGAACATTCGACTTCTAAGAAAATCCTGACTGAGATCAATGAACTTCAGGAATTATCAAGGTCAGTCGACGGACTGGTCAATAGTGTGCGTCGCATATCCACTTCGCTGAGACCGGAAGTGCTCGATGAGCTGGGACTCGCCGAGGCTATCAAATGGTACTCGGAGCAGATTTCCCGTCAGTCGAAAATCAAATGCTCTGTCCGCATCAGCACCCAAAAAATCAGACTGAATGACAAAATGTTGACTGTTCTCTTTCGAATTTTCCAGGAGGCGCTTACGAATGTTGTCAGACATTCCGGCGCGAACAAGGCAGAGATATCATTAACGCAGCGAGACGGGAAGGTGACACTCACCGTGAAGGACAACGGCATAGGCATCACAAGAGAAAATATCCGGGATAGACGTTCGATCGGATTGCTCGGGATGGAGGAAAGGGCGGCTGGGATCGGAGGAGTATTCACCGTACTGCCCGCAAGTCGAAAGGGTACCCTTGTAAAGGTCGAAGTGCCGTTTGTCGAAGAAAAGCCAGATCTCTGTGCAGAAAGTTAGATTACAGCATGTCCGCGGATTCCAAAATGATAAACGTATTTCTTATAGATGACCATAAGATGTTTCGGCAGGGGCTGAAAAGATTCATAGATTATGAATCCGATATGAAAGTTGTCGGAGAGGCCTCCAACGGTGTGGAAGGAATGGATCGCCTACGCGAACTCGATGCGAGCGTAGTTCTCCTCGATATAACCCTCCCTGGCAAAAATGGGTTGGAAATATTGAAGGAAGTGAAGGGAGTGTTTCCCAAAACAAAAGTCATTATTCTAAGCATGCACCCGGAGGAACGCTTCGGTGTCAGGGCCTTGAAATCGGGCGCGGACGGATATCTCACAAAAGAAAGCGCGGCGGACGAGCTCGTCGAAGCGGTCAGGAAGGTGGTTCGAGGAAGAAAACACATACCGCAGCGGCTGGCAGAGGTCCTGGCCGAAGGCACAAAACGCGAGGACGGCCTTCCTCCTCACGAGGCCCTTTCTGCAAGAGAGCTTTCAGTAATGCTTCTGATCGGCTCCGGAAGGACTCCAACCGAGATTGCGCGCCAGCTTAATCTTAGCCCTCCGACCATCAGCACTTACAGGAAAAGGATTCTCACGAAAATGAATATGACTACCACCGTGGAGATCATGAGATATGTCATGGAGAACCAACTCGCGGAGTGACTGTTCCTGCGCGGTCTCTCCACAATAGTTAGCTGACTCACAATCGGATAGTCGTACCAATCGGACCGCTTAACTCGTAATAAGCCGATCCCTTTACCCTCCTTCTTTCTCATGTAAAACTTGTAGAACGCATTATGACAGCAATCGTGCAGAAGTTCTACCTGGCAATTATAACCCCTTCTATTTTTCGACCGCTCGTCATCGCTGATTTTTAACGGCCAGGTTCGCAAAACCGCGCGCTTGGCAAGTACAAAATCAGAAAGGATGAAAATATGGAATCGGCAGACCTAGGCAAAGGTGAAATGGGATCTGTTGAAGAAGAAATTCAGCTTGTCACGTTCAAGCTCGGGAAGGAAGAGTTTGGCTTCGACATACTGAAGGTGCGCGAGATAAACAAGATGATGAGTATGACCAGGGTTCCTGGGGCCCCCGATTTTATGGAGGGGATTATGAACTTGCGGGGGCATGTAATCCCGGTTATAAACCTCAGAAGCCTGATGGGGATGGAAAGCCGTGAGTATAACAGGGAGACGAGCATTGTGGTAATAGATATTCCCGGCAAGACCTACGGATTTATAGTCGACGCTGTCAAAGAAGTCCTTCGCATACCCGTCACGGTGACCGAACCGCCGCCGGTATTGACTGCAGGTACGGAATCTGGATTCGTGACCTCGATAGCGAAGTTAGACGACAGGCTCCTCTTTCTCCTCGACATCCAGAAGATAACTGCGTTTGATGTGGCCTCTGAAGAATTAAAAATCAACTAAACGAGCAAGGAAAAATAAATGACAAAGTGGTTTTCTAATATGAAACTCCGAAACAAACTTCTGCTTTCTTTCGGAACAGTGTTGACGCTGACCGTGATAGTCGGGGTGTCAGGGTACAATGGCGTAATGCAAATAACCCCCCGAATGGAATCCATGTACACCGACAGGCTGATTCCGGCTGTCGAGTTGGATGGGATCATGGAGAGATGGAGCAAGATCAGGACAAGGACTCTTCTGTATTCGATCAATTCGGATCCGGCCCAGCGGCGTCAAATCACTGCCGAGATCGCTGGTTACAAAACGCAGATAGATTCGCTTGTACAGACCTATGCCGGCACATACATGACGAGCGAAGAGAGAGAGAATTTTAAATCGTACCTGAGCCTTTCGGCCAATTACGCAAGCGACGTCCAGGACCTGTTGAATCTCGGAAAAAGCTCCGGAACCGGAGTCGTTGCAGCGGCAATTGCCAAACAGGGACGAGGGCCTTTCCTGAAATTGTCCGCATCGATCGATCACTTGATAGCAATTCAGACCGGCGAGTCGCGGAAACTCTACGAGTCTTCTCTCGCAGCTGAGCATGGCACGATAGTAGCGTTGATTTCGGTCACTGCAATCGCGGCTCTTGCAGGCATTCTGCTAGCCATTTTTATTTCCGCGCAGATAGATCGACCAATGAAACTTGTGAAGGAGAGGATCGCGCAGCTTCAGTCTGCATGCGTAACAAATCTTGGCAATGGCCTGCTTGCAATAGCCGGCGGCGACCTCGACAACAAAGTGGAGAAAGTGACGCAGCCGCTGCAATTGAGCCGGCAGGATGAGATCGGTGAAATAGCACGTACTGTCGACCAAATTATCTACAGAACCCAGAGTAGCGTCGATGCTTATGAAGAGGTAAGGAACGCGCTCAAGGAACTGCTCGTGCAGACTGAGAGTGTCAGGCAGAGTACCGTCGTAGGCGAGCTTGGAAAGAGAGCAGACGTCAGAAAGCTCAATGGCGCGTATAGGACTATATTGGAAGCTTTTAACAAAACTTTAGAAGAGATTGTGGCGGTCGTGATGAAAGGCGAGGACGTCATGGCGAGGATATCTGAAGGCGATCTGACCGCGAGGATGGAAGGCGAATACCGCGGTAATTACAAAAACCTTCAGGATCATACCAGGCTCCTGGGCGAGTCTCTGGAGAAAGTGATCTCGGAAGTTAGAGAGTCCGTCGAGGTTACCGCGAGTTCATCCACCGAGATCTCTGCAAGCATCGAGCAAATGGCGGCAGGAGCGCAGGAACAGAGCGCTCAGGCGATCGAGGTGGCAGGTGCCGTCGAAGAAATGGCTAAGACCATAATGGAGACCACTAAAAATACCGGCGCCCTCGCAGATGCAGCAAAGGAATCTCGCAGAATTGCAGGGGAAGGAGGCGATGTGATCGGCCAAACGATAGAAGGAATGGACCGCATCGCTCAGGTTGTAAAGATGTCGTCCGAGAAGATCCAGAGACTCGGGAAGAGCAGCTCCGAAATAGGCGAGATCATACAGGTGATCGACGATATCGCCGACCAGACGAATCTCCTCGCTCTGAATGCGGCCATTGAGGCGGCAAGAGCCGGCGAACAGGGGCGCGGATTTGCCGTCGTCGCCGACGAGGTAAGAAGACTGGCGGAGAGGACCACCAAGGCAACGAAGGAGATCGCCGAGATGATACAGCGTATCCAGGCCGAAACAGGCGAAGCTGTCGGCGCGATTGATGCCGGAAATGCGGAAGTGGAGCGAGGAAAGAAGCTTGCTGACAAAGCAGGCGAAGCCCTCCGTGAAATCGTCCAGGGATCAGACAAGGTTGCGGATCTCGTCTCGCAGGTCGCGGCTGCAAGTGAACAGCAATCTACTGCGGCCGAGCAGATTAGCAGGAATATCGAGGGAATAAGCAGTGTGTCTAGCGAGAGCGCTTCAGGCACTCAGCAGATCGCCAACGCTGCGAATGACCTCAACCGCTTGACCGAAAATCTCCGGATCCTCATCTCCAGGTTCAAGGTGTCGGAATTGAGGGGAAGGATGAGTGATGAGAAGCGCGGCCGTTTGGTCGTCGCCGAGAACGGAGCGATTCAGAATGCGTAACGGCTCGAGGGGAGCTAACGAGAGGAGCGGCGCCGTCGCCGCTCCCTCCTCGTTGAACGGAAAAAATGATCGGGGTTCCGGGACGAAGTTCGTGAAGAGCGATAACACGAAGTCTGATGACGCGCGGTTTCATGCCGCCGCTCATTTTCTCTCCGATCTTTTAGATGAAATGTCCGAAGGTGTTTTTGTTTGGAACGACAGCGGGAAGTGCGTAGAGATAAACTCGTCCGCTGCTGTGTTGCTTGGATACAAACGCGAAGAAATCATCGGAAGGTATTTCCTCGACTTCATTCATGAGCTGGACGTGAATGGGAAAATACTGAAATCCGGTCATGCCTTGTCCGAAAACATGAACAACGTGAATGTTCGCTTGATAGGCAAAGACGGGAGTCACATACCCGTTAAGATGAGGCAGAAACTTCTTAACGATGGATCTATAGCCGCCGTAGTTACCGATATGAGGCCGAGCTGTATAGCCACCGAGATTGGACGGAACAACAACAGGCTCTACGCCACGCTGAGTGGCATAAATCATTCAATTGTCCGAGCCAAAGACGAACCATCCCTTTTCGACGAAGCTTGCAGGGTGGCTGTTGAAGTCGGTGGGTTTGCGATTGCGATGATCGGTCTGGTGGTTGATGAGGGAGAGGCCGTTTCGATAACTGCCTGGCGCTCTTCAGACGGATACGAGCCGGCATATTCTACTCTAGACATTGCGAGGACACCCCTCAACAGGAGCCCGCTCAGTGATTCAATACGAACAGGGAGGGTAATTGTGAACAATGGCTTGGTGTCTTTCTCCGGTGAACAGCTTCCCGCGTTGCAGGACCTTGTGCGCACATTTACGTCGATAGCTTCTGTCCCGATATCGAAATCAGGCGCCGTGATCGGAGTATTGATGCTTGGGAGAAACGATTCCCAAGAGATAACCGAAAAGGAGAGGTCGATGCTGGAGGAGATAGGTGAAGATATATCTTTCGCCGTGGAGACTATTGAGATCGAGCGCGAAAGGAATCTTGCTCAGGTAAACCTCGCGAACAGCGAAGAGAGATTCAAAACTGTCGCGGATTTTACGTACGACTGGGAATACTGGACCGACCCTGACGGCAACTTCATTTACGTGTCGCCGTCCTGCGAACGCATCACGGGGTACAAGCCGGAAGATTTTATGAAAGATCCTAACCTGCTTTTCAAACGCGTCCACAAGGATGACAGAAAAATGGTGCGGTGTCACTTTGATGACATTCGTAAGATGGCCCCTGGATCTTTGGACTTCCGGCTTGTGGGCCGTGATGGAGAAATCAAATGGGTGAACCACGTTTGCCAGCCTGTGTTCGGAAGAGACGGAATCTGGCTCGGCTCGCGCGGAAGCAATCGTGATATAACAGCCCGAAAGTCAGCGGAGGCGGCGCTCAGTGCAAGTGAAGAGAAGCTTCGGACAATCATGGAACAGATGAATGATACTGTCATCGTGGTCGATTCGGACGGCAAACTTGTATTTGTGTCGGGAGCGGTAGAGCACATCATCGGTCGCAGACCCGAGGAGGTGATAGGAAGCCACTTCGCCGATTTTCTAGTCGAGGAAGACATAGAAAAGGCCACTCTACATTTCACGGATATCATGCTGACGGGAGAACCGGCAAAGGATGTGGAGCTGAGACTCAAGAGGAATGACGGATCTATCGTCGTTTGTGAAGTCGACTCGGCGATTTATCGGGCTGGCCGGCGGAACGGAGTGATCGGTGTGGTCAGAGATATCTCGGAACGGAAGGAAGCGGAAGCAGAAATTACCAATGCTCAAAGGAGGAAGAAAGAACTTGAGCGCCAGTTGCAACAGGCGCAGAAGTTCGAAAGCCTTGGAATTCTGGCAGGTGGAATTGCCCACGATTTCAATAACCTTCTTGGAATAATACTGGGCAATTCATTGCTCCTTTTGAAGAAGAAGCCGGAAGACTCCAGGTTACTCAAAGGTCTTGAAGCAATCCGGATCGCGTCGCAGCGCGGGGCGTCCCTCGTTAAACAACTTCTGACGGTTGCCCGCAAAACTGAAATGGTTTTCTCTCCTGTTAATCTGAATCAGATCCTTGAAGAAGTCGCGAAGCTACTGGGGGAAACTTTTCCGAAGACCATAGTAGTGAATAAAGACCTCGCGCCGGAGTTGCCATCCGTTATGGCTGACGCCTCCCAACTTCATCAGGTGTTTTTGAACCTGTGCATAAACTCCAGAGACGCTATGCCGACCGGAGGAAAACTGCATCTTTTGACTTCGGTCATCGACCGGTCATCCATAAGAGACAAGTTCGTTCGTGTGAAATCAGAAAAGTATGTTTTCGTCAAGGTGTCAGATACCGGCACGGGGATGAGCGAGGAAACAAGAGAGAAAATCTTTGACCCGTTTTTTACGACGAAGAGCCCTGGAAAGGGAACCGGGCTCGGGCTGGCTATGGTCTATTCAATACTGGAAACCCATCATGGACTGATCGAAGTCGAGAGCGAAGAAGGGAAAGGGACAGCTTTCAATTTGTATTTCCCCGTGGGAAATGAAGAGCCTGACGACTCCATTCCGCCTGATGATGGCGGTGAGAATGGCGAGGGAGGTGAGGAAACGATTCTCGTTATCGAAGACGAGGAAATGCTGCAGGATATTGTGCGGAACACCTTGTTGCCGGAAGGTTATACGGTGATTGCCGCAAGTGACGGTGAGGCAGGCCTGGAGATCTTTCATCGCCAAATGAAGAAGATAGATCTTGTCGTTGTGGATTTCGGACTTCCAAAGTTGGACGGCGGACAGGTGGTGAGAGAGATTCTGGCTGCAAACCCATCCGCGCGCGTCATCGTAGTGAGCGGCTTCTTAGAAGCGGAAAGCCAGGAAGAACTTTCCAAAGCGGGCGTGCGTATGTTCGTTCAGAAGCCGTACTCGCCTAGGCAGATGCAGTCCGCCGTGCGAACTGTCCTGGATTCCGATTCTTGAGTATCGTCTGAGAAGTCAGCTGTTAATCCTTCCTATGAATAAACGAGCTCTTCGGACATGTAAGTGGTCTTGATTGTTGAATGGTAAGCGCTACCGATGGCCCTTTCGGCGCCGGAAAACGTTATCTGACCGAAAAGGCCATATTGATTCTTAATTGGAATGTCAACACTACCCCCTCGGATTGTTTTCGTTGGAAAAATACGCGCCTTTGATTAATATTGACTGGCAAGAGAAGAAAGCACTCTCGCTCTCACTGGAAAGTTTCACGCATGGTAATCGTTTGAAGCTCCAATCCGGCTTTCAATAACAGAGAAAACCTGAGGTTAATCCGATGAAAAAATTGTTGACGCTTCTTGTATCGGCTTTCTTCCTGTTGCTGATGAATTCATTGACGATGGCGCAGCGGGATGATTTCACAAAATATGTCGATCCGATGATAGGAACGGGGGGACATGGGCACGTTATTCCTGGTGCGACAATGCCGTTCGGCATGGTTCAGCTCAGCCCCGACGAACAAACTACGGGTTGGGATTGGTGCTCGGGATACAACTATTCGTCCAAGACGATAATGGGGTTCAGCCACACACACCTTAGCGGTACCGGCGCGATGGACTATGGAGACATTTTATTTATGCCGACCGTCGGCAAAATCCGCGTCGTCCCGGGAAGCGTCGACGACCCAGCCGCCGGGTTCCGTTCGTGGTTCAGCCATTCTTCTGAAGTGGCGACCCCCGGCTATTACAGCGTCCTTCTTTCACGATACGATGTGAAAGTCGAGTTGACCGCGACCGACAGGTGCGGAATGCATAAATACATCTATCCCGCTTCAGACAGTTCAAACGTCATTATAGATCTCCAGCACGGCATCGGGAACACATGCACCGGAGGCTGGGTAAAAATAATCGGCAACAGATGGATTGAGGGAATGCGGCAGTCGCACGGGTGGGCGAGCGACCGCAACGTTTACTTCGTCGCGGAGTTCTCTAGACCTTTCGAGAAATTCGGGACTGCCTACGGCGATCAGATCACGCCGGGGAGTCGCGAAGCGAAGGGGGACAGCGTAAAAGCGTACGTTACCTTCACGACCAAAAACGGTGAAGCCGTACTGGCTCGGGTTGGAATTTCAGGCGTCAGCTTGGAAGGCGCTAAGAAGAATCTCGCCGCTGAGATGCCGAATTTCGATTTTAGCAAATATCGGGAGGCAGCGCACCTGGCATGGAATAAGGAGCTGGGAAAGATAAAAGTCGAAGGCGGCACGCACGCCGAGAAAGTAACCTTCTATACAGCGCTTTACCACACCATGATGGATCCGACTATTTTCCAGGACGTGGACGGAAAATATTTCGGGATGGATCACAAGATACATGTGGCGAAGGGATTCACGAACTACACGGTCTTCTCCTTGTGGGACGTATTCAGAGCCGAGTTCCCGCTCATGACGCTTATCGAACCGCAGCGCGACCGCGATTTCGTCTTCTCGCTTCTCCATGAATATAAGCAGCAGGGTCTTCTCCCCGTCTGGCCTCTCTGGGGAAATGAAACCTACACTATGATCGGTTATCCTTCCGTGCCTGTAATCTTCGACGCGTACATGAAGGGGATCCGCGGCTTCAACATCGATACCGCCTTTGCCGCGATGAAGCATAGCGCCGACTTGAACTGGCAGGGACTCAAGTATTACAAGACGCGCGGATATATTCCCGCCGATAAGGAAGACGCGTCAGTTTCTAAGACCATGGAATACGCGTACGACGACTGGTGCATCGCCCAGCTTGCGAAAAAGCTCGGCAAAATGAACGACTATCGTCAGTTTAACCAGAGGTCGCTCTTCTACCAGAATGTTTTTGATACCGCCGACTGTTTCGTGCGAGGCAAACTCGCCGATGGGAAATGGATCACGCCGTTCGACCCGTTCGCGGTGACAGGCCAATACACAGAGGCGAACGCGTGGCAGTACACATTCTTTGTTCCCCAGGATATCGGCGGGCTGATCAAACTATTCGGCGGCAAAGAAAAGTTTGCGGCAAAGCTCGATTCGCTCTTCAATGCTCCTACAGAATTGGCCGGAAGGCCCGACCCCGATATTACAGGTATGGTCGGGCAGGACGCGCAGGGAGACGAACAGAGCCACCACATCGGTTACCTCTACGACTACGCCGGTATGCCATGGAAGACCCAGAACATTATCAGAAAGATCATGTCGCTTTACACCGACAGCACGGACGGACTCCCCGGTAATGATGATTGCGGCCAAATGTCGGCGTGGTATGTCTTCAGCGCGATGGGGTTCTATCCCGTTACTCCGGGCCAAAACGTGTATGCTATCGGCACACCCCTCTTCAGAAGAGTAACCATCGATCTCGGCAACGGCAAGAAGTTCACCATAGAGGCGAGCGGCGTTTCAGACGAGGCGAAGTACATCCAGTCGGCTACTCTTGACGGGCATCCGTATGATCACGCCTACCTGACTCAGTCAGACGTCGCTCACGGCGGAGTCATACATTTTGAAATGGCGTCGACGCCGAATAAAGAGTGGGGAACTCATAACCCCGGTCTGTTTGTGATGGCGCCCGATCACAATGTCGTTCCAATGGTATCGATTCATTCGACGGGGGAAGTCTTCTATAAATCAGCCCGCGTCGACTTGTCCTGTGCCAGGAAGGACGCTGTCATTCGATATACCCTCAACGGGAAGGAACCGGGACCTTCGTCGCCGGTGTACAAAGAATCGAT
>JAJYGB010000626.1 GCA_021785235.1 Bacteroidota bacterium | reverse complement strand
CTCTAGATGTGAGACGATGTGCTAGGGTTTGTTTTATCGCACGCATCCCACAAATTGAAATTAGCCAAGGGTTGGCTCGCGGTTATTAATAATTGAATATTGAAGGGCAAAATCGGAAATGGAAATGTTTTTGATAGATCAGTCATTAGATGCGTCGAGAGTCATTCAGCTTATGCTTTCACCGGCGGTAATGATCAGCGCCTGCGGTCTTTCTCTCCTCGGCGCGAACAATAAATACTCCAGTGTTTTGAACAGGATACGCCTTATCAACGACGAGAAGCGGAGGCTTGTCATGAAGGGGGCGGACAGGGAATTCACGCCGGAGGAGAATCTGCGTCTCGAAAGCACGGCGAGACAGCTGAAGCAACTTAGCCTCCGGGCAAAGTTCGTGAGAGATTCGGTGCTGAGCTATACGACCGCCGCGGCGCTGTTCGTGGTCAGCTCGATTCTCATCGGCGGTGCATTGTTCCATGGAACCGAGGGGCTGCATTATCTTTCGACGGCTGTTTTTCTATTGGGAATGCTGATGGTGTTCGTCGGCGTAGTCTTCGGAGTCCTCGAATCAAGGAAGGGCTTCGATATAGTTCAGCTTGAGATAAACGCGGAAGAATGATTCTTTTTAGTGATGTCACCCGTATATCATCCAAAGTCAGGAGGTCACAATGGCGGCTGTAGTGTTTGACATCGAAACGTCCGGTTTTCTTCCCGAAACTTTCGACAAGGCGCAGTTTGACTACCTCATGAAGGGGGCGGATAAGGAAGAGAGTGAGGAGAAACGTGAAGAGTTAAAGGCGGAGCTCATCAAGCAACTGAATCTCTGGCCGCTTACGGCTCATGTGGTGGCGGTTGCCCTCCTCAATGTCGAGTCGGGTAACGGCATTTCGCTCTTCTGCTCGGACGAAGAGAGCGAAGTGGAGAAGAAAGTTGGCGACAAAACATTTCTCTACTTGAGCGGCGACGAGAGGAAGGTGCTGGAGAAATTCTGGGAATATATCGCGAAATTCGACGATTTCGTGACCTTCAACGGGAGAAGTTTTGATTGTCCCTTCCTGATGCTGAGGTCCGCCGCGCTCGGCATCCGACCGACACGCGACCTGATGGCGGGGACGAGATACAACATGGTACACCACGTCGACCTGCTTGAGGAGCTTACTTACCATGGGGTAACGAGGAAATTCAACCTCGACTTTTACTGCAAGACCTTCGGAATAGAGAGCCCGAAGTCGCACGGCATCACCGGTTATGACATAAACGACTACTACCGCGGCAAGCGCTACATGGAGATCGCGGAGTACTGCATGGGTGATGTGATCGCGACAGCTGAGCTTTACAGGAAATGGAAAGAGTTACTTCACGGGATTAAATGGTAGGACTGACCGACCAACAGGGAAAGGCTCTTCAACTCGAGAAGCACATATCGGTTACCGCCAACGCGGGATCTGGCAAGACGCGCGTCCTGGTCGAACGATACGTCGCCGCTGTGCGCGATGGGGCGGGAGTCGGACAAATCCTCTGTCTCACATTTACCGAAAAAGCGGCGTTCGAGCTTCGTCAGAAGATAGGTGAAAGGATAAACTCAGAGTTCGCGTCGGCCAGGAAGAATGGCGATCCCGCCGCGGCAAGGCTCGCCGAGGCGAAGCGCACCATGCTCGAAGCTAACATCAGCACGATACACTCATTTTGTTCGCAGCTCTTGCGCGAGTTCCCCGTGGAAGCCGGGATAGATGCCAACTATAAGGTCCTCGAGGACTTTGATGCCTCATCGTTGAAGGAAGATGCCTGTGCGGGAGCGGTCCGGGATTCGTTGGCCGAAGAAAGGACCGGCACTGCCGTCGATGGGGCGCGGAGCGTTCACAACCTTCTCATCAAGGTAGGATATCAAAGAATGCTTTCACTGCTGGTCGATCTGCTCGACAATCGCGAGAAGATTGAACACGCGAGGGTTTCCGGAAAAAGAATTGTGCTCGACGAAGACGCGCTGAGGGAACACTGGTTCAAAATGGCGAGGGGAGTCGCCGACGTGATTCAGCTCAACGTTACGGCAAAGAAGGGTGACCTCAGTCAGGAAATTTCGGCGTTAAAACATGCCGCCGCAGATGGGTCCACGTCTCTCTCCCCGGTACTAATCAAGTTGAAAGCGACGCTCGAAAAAATTCTCACGAAGGCGGGCACGCCGCGGAAGAAAGAAGTTGTTCTCGAGGGCGGCACGAAGTACGCCTATGACGAAGCTCTATCAATCCTTCAGACTCCGTACCTCGAATTGAAAGACGTCAGTGACGAGTCCATCGTCAAAGATGCCGAAGGTTACTTCAAAACGCTGAATACGTTGGTCGAACTTTACGTGAAGAGCGAGAGTAATTACACCCAGAAGAAATTTCTGATGGGGGCGCTCGACTTCGACGATCTGCAGATTCTGACCCTGCGGCTGCTATCTGGAAAAGAGACGGTCCGCAAAACTCTCTCTTCCAGATTTCGGCACGTCATGCTTGATGAATTCCAGGACACGAATTTTCTCCAATTCGGGATTTTTCTGAGCCTTCTTGAAGATTTCACTTCCGATGCGCGCCTTTTTGTAGTTGGAGATCCAAAGCAGTCAATCTATAGATTCCGAAACGCGCAGGTTGAGGTGTCCCACTCGGCGGAACAGAGACTGTCGGGGATGAGCGACGGACTATCGCTTCCCCTTTCGGAAAG
This sequence comes from Bacteroidota bacterium, assembly GCA_021785235.1. The sequence continues at coordinate 8,273 of JAJYGB010000626.1, read as the reverse complement.
TTTCCGGATGAACTCAGACATAGCCAGGTTTGTGAACAACATCTTCCGGGAAGTCATGAAAGGGAACAAGGTATTCGAGGCGGCTGGATTTCCTTCCCTGAATCAGACCGAGTACAACGCGCTCATAGCACGCCGGCCGGAAGGTGGTTCTGATCCGATTGAAATTTTCATTATGGAGAAGGGGGGCGGGCAGGATGAAGTTTCTGATGATGAGAATGGAGACGCGGATCTTATGCCCGGCGGCACGCAAGCGATGTTTACCGCGGCACGAATCAGGGAGATGGTCGACTCGAAAGAGAAAATAAGAAGCGTCGAGCTCGGCGAAAAGGAAAGAGACATTTTGTTCTCCGATATCGCTGTGTTGCTCCGTACAAGGGCGAAGCTTCCTCTCCTTGAAGAGGCGATGACGAAATATGGAATTCCTTATGTCGTCTCGGCCGGCATCGGTTTCTATTCAGCGCAGGAAATATTTGACCTAACCAACTATCTTACATTTCTTCTCGATAATAACGCCGATATATCGTTATTGGCTGTGCTGCGCTCGCCGATGTTCGGTATCTCTGAGAACGAATTGTACGCCACGTCGCTTGTCGGGGGGGGAACGCTCTACGAAAGGTTCCTTTCGTTTTCCGATTCCGAAAGTGGAGGCGAGGAGGTGAGGTACGCAGCTTCCGTTCTCCGGGAGGAAATTGAGCTCGCTCACAGGCAGACTATTCCTGACATTATCAATCGCATCCTGGAACGGACAGGCTGGCTCGGTGCTTACAGCCTTTCGCCGACGGCAGACCAGCGGATCGCCAATCTAAGGAAACTTCTCGACATCGCGAGGGAATTCGAGGGCCGCGGCTTTAATTCGCTTTTCGATTTCGTCGAGCGGATCAAGTATCTCAAAGATACAGCGCGCGAAGGACAGGCTCCGGTAGAAGAGGTGGTCGATGCCGTGAAGATCATGACCGTCCACGCGGCCAAGGGGCTGGAGTTCCCTGTAATCTTCGTCCCATTCTGCGATGCAACATCGCGACGAGGAATGAGCATGATAATCAACGACCAGGTCGGTATTCTCCCGTTCGTTGGCGATGAAGTCCCGGCAGCGTTTTCACTTTACAAGCGTTTCGAAATGATGAATGAGCGGGCCGAGATATCGAGGCTTTTCTACGTTGCCTGCACCAGAGCGATGGATAAACTTGTGCTGACGACCGCCTCAAAGAAGTCGGTTCGCGCGATAAACTCTTTCACTGATATTCTGGCCAAGAGCCTCGATCTTTCTGCGGCTCCGGCGGAAGGGTACTTTGAGCTCGACGGACAGAAGATCAGGGCCCATTCGACTATCCCGAACGCGGTACCTCCGGCGCAGGCGCAAGCGGCGGAACCGATAAGGATGGGCGAACTTTTTCTCGACCCAGTGCCCGCTGACATTGACGGAGAGATTTACTCCGCCACGCTGCTCCAAACGTTCCGGCTTTGTCCGACAAAGTTTTTCCTCAGGTACCGGCTGGGAATGCCCACTCCAGATTATGGTGCAAGGATGACGGAGGCCGGGGACGCGTTGGACGAATATAATGATGCTATTTTGTCTACCGTCAAGGGGCAGCTTATCCACGCCGTGCTTGAGCAGGTCGTTAGTTCGGGAGAAGCGGGCGACGAAGCGATAAATACTGTGGCGAAGAAAGTCGTGGGATCGATGGTGGAAAGTCCTTTGAATGATGAAGTGAAATCTGATCTTGTGAAAGTTGTCGCGGAGAATGCCCGGAACGCCGTCGCCATGCTCCGCGAAATCGCCGGCGGGGGAAAAAGGTACGTCGAGCAGACGATTACCAGGAAATTCGGCTCGGACTTCTTAACAGGCACCCTCGATTTGCTAATGGAAGACGATCGCGGCTTCCATATATATGATTACAAGACTAACCGTCTTGATAAGAAACAAGAAGGGATTTACGCCGGCTATGAGATACAAATGAAGTTGTACGCGTCGCTCTGTGCCAATCTGAAGGGGGGGCAAAGGGAGTTCGACGTGACTATCATTTTCACGCGGGAACCCGGGAAATATCTGCGGAAGGTTTATACAGCCGAAGAGCTATCGCGGTTCGAGGCGGAACTTGACGGGATGCTGGGGAACATAAAAGGAATGGAGACAAGGGACGGTGCGTTTCCTTCGGCTGATTCGCTCCCGACGTTTTCGCCGCACTGCAGCGAGTGTGAATATTACACAGGGAGCGAGAATAAGAAGTGCCTCGTGAAGAGGAATGAAACGGCGGCTGTTCGAAAGTGAGTAACAGGTGGTAGGGAAGGCGGTTAGCTGTCCCGCCGAATTTGATATACCGGCAGGTCTACGGTGACTCTGCCCCGATTACTCGCAGCAACTCTTCTTTGATTTCTTTCTTATGCTCTTCCAGATAATGGCGACCGCGCCGACGGCGAGCGAAGCCATGAATACAATTTCTCCTGTCATACCAAAATTCCTATGTGATAAACCACGAACGCTACACCCCAGGCAATTACGAAGCTGTAAACCAAGAAAAGGTAAGCGAATTTCTTCCCGCCTTCGCGCGCCATCACCGCGACTGTCGCGAGGCATGAAGTGTACAACAACAGAAATATCATGAAGGAAAGAGCGGATGCCGGAGTGAAGCTCGATCTTATCACGTTGCGCAGCCCCTGGTCTCCTTCTTCGGTTTGCATCGACTGCAACCCTGGCGTGACGAGCGACTCGAAGGCGCTCTTTGTCGCTTCGCCGAGCTGCTTAACCTGGTTTTCCAGCTCGGGAATAAAATGAAACTCGGTACTTTTCTTTTGAGCGTTTACCGAGTATATCGTTCCCATCGAACTCAGGACTATCTCCCTCGCCAGGAATGCCGGGATGAGCGAAGTTGAGATTCTCCAATCCTTGATACCGATCGGCGCGAGCACCGGCGTTATAGCCTTTCCGACATAGGCGGCGGCGCTGTCCGATTGACTCTTGAGATTTGGAGGAGTATTTAGAAGTATCCAAATCACGACGGATGCGGCAAAAATAACGGTTCCCGCCCTGTAAAGGAAGCTCTTCACCTGAACCCAGACTATCTGCAACACGGTTCTAAGTCTCGGGATGCGGTACGGCGGGAGTTCCATGACGAAATGCGAGAGCCTGCCGCGGTAGGCAGTCCTCCGGAGAATGAACGCGGTCAGCAGGCCGATCGCTATTCCCAGGAAATAGAGGCCGAATATTACCACAGCCGGGTGGGCGAAGAAGAGCACGGCGAAAAACGAGAAGACGACAAGCCGCGCGGGGCAACTCATGAAGGGTATCATTGCCATCACGAGAAGTTTGTCGCGCTTGTTCTCCAGCGTTCTTGTGGCCATTACCGCGGGAACGTTACACCCGAATCCGAGGAGAAGCGGTATCATACCTTTGCCGTGAAGGCCAAGTTTGTGCATGAACCGGTCCATAATGAAGGCGATCCTCGGCATATAGCCGGACATCTCCAGGATGGCGAGTAGAAAGTAGATCATGCCGACAAGCGGCACGAACGTAATTACAAACCCGACGCCTCCTACTATTGCCTGCGAGAAAAACTCAGGGAGCCACTTTCCGGCGCCGATATTGGACAGAAGCGAAAGTACAAGCGGCGCGAAGAGGTTGGTTATCACGCCCTCCGTCCAATTCATGAATGGAGTGGAGAAGTCGAATGAAATCTTGAACAGCATGAATATTACGAAGAGGAATATGAAGAACCCGATTATCGGATGGAGGGCGATCTTGTCTATCCTGTCTGTAATGTCCCTTGCCGTGTTCTTCTTTTTTTTGAAGACCTCATTATAGAAGCCGTGCGCAAATGCGTACCTCTCGTCTTTTATGACACTTTTGATGTCCTTCTTGAAAAAGTTTTCGAGCTTTTGTTTTTCCTGGTTCTCTCCGTTGCCTTCGGCCAGTCGTGACAGAAGGGTTCGCTTATCGAGGGCGCCGTCATGACCGAGACTCTCTACGGCCGCGAGCGCTGACTCGACCTGCACGCTGTATGTGATCTTTTTCGGGGGTTTGGGGTTATCGGCGCACTCGATTATTGTGTCGAGCAGCTCCTGTACTCCGTCGCCGTTTCTGCCGTTCGTCTTCACGACACGCACGTCTAGCAGCGCGCTGGTCTGTTTACTGTCGACCTCAATGCCGATCCTCTTTGCCTCGTCGGACATATTGAGGGCGATTATCATGGGTATGCCGCACTCGAGGAGTTCCGTTGTCAGGAGAAGGTCACGCTCCGCGTTTGTCGTCTCGACGACATTGACGACGATATCCGGCTTTTCCTCCGAGATGAAGTTATATGCTATCCATTCGTCTTCAGAGATCGGTTCAAGTGTGTATATTCCAGGGAGGTCGATGAAATGTATGTCGTGACCTTTATAGTTAAGAAATCCCTCTTTCTTCTCGACCGTCACGCCGGCCCAGTTGCCCACCTTCAGGTTCGTCTTCGCGGCATGGTTTAAAAGCGTCGTCTTTCCGACGTTAGGGTTTCCTGCGAGGGCGACCTTTATGCTCCTGCTCATTTTACCTCGATGTTCTTCGCGACATCCGAGGTTATCACAATCCTCGAATTGTTGGTCTTTACGAGAATCCCTCGCCCAAGCTTTTGCATGATCCTTATTTTCTTTCCGGGGCGGAGTCCCATCGCTTCGATCTTCTGAACTGTCTCATTCTGCTTGAGGAAGCCGACAATCTGAGCTGTGTCTCCGACTTTAAGTTCTTTCAAAGTCTTCTTTCCGTCGGATGGGCTGCCGGTCTCTTTTGCGGCAATTGTTTCGTCGTCAGTCTTTGAAAATATTTCTCTCAGGCTTACCATTGTTAAGTGAAGTCTCTCTTTCAGTCGCCGTTCTTGCAATCGGGGCACAGCCCGAAGATCTGGTGCGAATGGCTGATCAGCGTGAAGTTGAATTTCTTTGCCACGGCCTTTTGTCCCTGTTCGATTCCGTCGTCGACGAACTCGACTATCTTGCCGCACTTGACGCAAACTAGATGATCGTGGTGAGAGCGGCCGAACGCTTTCTCGTATCTTGATCCATGATCTTTGAGCCGTGTCTTGAACACAAGCTCGCACTCTTCCAAGATATCGAGGGTGTTATAAACGGTCGCCCTCGAAACCTTGCTTCCCGTTTTTTTCAACGCGAGGAAAAGTTCGTCGGCATCGAAGTGGCCCGTTGTCGCCATGACCGCGTCGAGCACCTCGAACCGCTCCGGCGTCACACGGTAGTTCTCTTCCCGAAGATATTCTTCCAGATGTTGTTTAGCTGTTTCCATTCACATCCTCAAGCGATAATGCTCTTTATGTCTTTGCGCCTACAGGTCCATCACCATCTTCGTGCGGATATTCAATTTGTCGGCTCCGCCTGTGAGTCCGAAGGAGACTCCTGATGCGATTGAAAATCCGTCGATCGAGAAGGATAACGTCGGGCCAACTCCTGTTCCGCGCAGTTCCAGGCCGGGAAGCCTGTAGGAATCTGAAGCGGTGGAGAACATTTCAAATGCGCCGCTGAAGTTTTCTGTGAACCCAATACCGATTCCGCCGCTAAACTCCGGGTCCACCTCAGATTTGTTTCCAGGTTGAAATTCAAATCCACCGTTCGCGATAGTTGTGAGAGGTCCTAAAGTTCTCGAAAGTATTAGCTCCATTTCGATCCGGCTTGAAACTGACCTGCTCCATGTTCGGGAATACTCCAGTGAGAGCGCAGGGCTAATGGGAAATCCGTGGGGCGCCTCAAACCTGTAAAGACCTTCCGCACTGAAATGCCCTAAGGCAAGTTCGTTTTGACTGATGTCCTTCCCGATTGTCTGACTGGCGCCGAAGGAGAGGGAGCGGGTCGCGCTGTACCCAAGCTCAAATGTCTGATTCAGATAACGTTTGCCGCCACTTAAATCTGTCGAGTTGAAGTCTGTATAACTCTCTAAATCCCATTCACCTTCCTCGGCGTTTTCAAACTGGTCACTCCAGATGTAGGTCCCATCTTGTGCGAATGTGGCCGAAGCGGGTATTAACCAGATGAGTAGAACCGACGCGGTAATGAACTTCATATTTGGGATTCTGAATTAGGAAGACCGATTTTATTTCTTGTTAATTTCGTTATTAAGACCATGTCTAAATTATGAAATGATTGCCAAATTGTCAAGACGGAGTCGAAAGAAATCATTCAACGGTCTGCGGAAAAAGCAGAGCGAAACAGTCCTGAAATCTGATGGTTTTCGCCCTTCAATTCCGTAAATTCTCTTACGTATGAGCGAGAATGCCCTCAAGATTTTATCGCCTAAATTCATTTCTGAGCTTTCAAACATGGAATTGAGGGCTAGGCTAATTGTGGAGGGATTCCTGATAGGGATGCACCGGAGTCCTTACCACGGGTTCAGTGTTGAATTCGCGGAACACCGGCAGTATTTCCCCGGTGACGACGTCGGGAACATCGACTGGAAGGTTTACGGGAGAAGTGACAGGCTGTACATCAAGGAGTACGAGGAAGAAACCAACCTGAAGGCGTACATCCTGATCGATGCGAGCAGCTCGATGGGATTCAAGAGAGACGGCAGTGTCAGCAAGCTTGACTATGCAGGCTATCTCGCGGCGGGGCTGATCTATCTTATGATGAAGCAGCAGGACGCGACCGGTCTGGCGATATACGATGAGACGGTCAGAAAATTTTACGAACCGCATCTCACTTATTCGTACATGAAGCTCCTCTTCACGGAGCTGTCGGGTTTGGAACCGCAATCGAAGACATCCACCGTCAACGCTCTCTCCACTCTCGCCGAGAGGATCAAGCGTCGCGGGCTGATCATAGTGATAAGCGATTTCCTCGACGACACAAAGAATGTCATCACGGCGCTCAAGCATTTCAGGCACAGGAAAAATGAAGTGATCGCGTTCCAGGTTCTCGATGACGCGGAGCTGAATCTTGATTTCCCGGCGGACGCGCTGTTCACGGACATGGAGACAGGGGAGCGAATTTCGACACAAGTTTCGGCCGTGCGAGCGGCATACAGGAAGAATGTCGAAAGGTTCGTGCACGATTTGAAGAGCAGATGCTTTGAGAACGATATCGATTACGCACTTCTCACAACGACCACGTCATTCGACAGAGCGCTCACTGCTTATCTGACAAGACGAAAGAAGATGTTTTAAGCGCGGTCCGGCGGGATCCGGATCTTACGATTTTACAGGGTTGAAGGAGAAACAATGGATGTTGTTGTCATAGCTTCCGCGGCGGTAATTATAGTCGCGTTGCTTTTCATGCTCATGCAATTCAGGAACATTACGGCGAAGCAGCAGTCCTCGTCTGACCAGACAATGCAGCTCTTCACTATATTCAAATCGGACGTCGAGTCAGTGATTAAGTCGGTCGCCGAAACGGGCCGGGCAAGCAGCGAGTCGATGTCGAACACGCTTCAGCTTGTCACGAATTCTCTTTCGAAGAGCATGGAGGAGAACCGGGCCGGCACGAACGCGCAGGTCGTCCAGCTCGCCAACCAGATCTCACAGCTCACGACGCTGATGGGAAAGCAGGTGGAGCAGCTAACGAGTTCCGTGGACCAGCGGCTCGGCCAGTCGACGGCGTCGACGGACAGGCAGATCAGCCAAATGGCGCAGCAGATTTCCGATCTCTCCACGATAGTCGGCAAGCAGGTCGAGAGCCTTCGCGGCTCGGTTGAGCAGCGATTGACGAGCTTCGAGGGACAGCTCGGTGGGCAGCTTTCGGAGGCAAACAAGCTCTTCTCATCACTCAAGCAGGACTTCGGTGAGCTCAAGGAGTCGAGCAACAACATGCTCGAGATAGGGAAGCAGATAAACGAACTGCAGAGCATACTCAGCTCCCCGAAACTTCGCGGTAACCTCGGCGAAACCCTTCTCGAAGAGCTGATCAAGCAGGTGATACCGCAGGGATTCTACGAGTTCCAGTATTCCTTCAGGGACGGATCGAAGGTTGACGCGATCATAAAGACGTCCGAAAGGATTATCCCGATAGACTCCAAGTTTCCAAAGGACGAATTCCAAAGGTATGTTCAGGCCGAGACGGACGCTGAGAAGAACCTTGCCCTTAACAGGTTCGCCGCGGTTGTGAAGAAACAGATCGACGATATAGCGGAAAAATATATCAAGCCTGCCGAGAACACCTTCGACTTCGCGATCATGTTTATCCCTTCGGAGAGCATGTATTATGAGCTGTTGATCTCGGACGATGATGAGAACAGCGCTTATCGCTACGCGATGAAGAAACACGTGGTGCCCGCTTCGCCGAATAGTTTCTACGCATATATACAA
>JAJYGB010000494.1 GCA_021785235.1 Bacteroidota bacterium | reverse complement strand
GTAAAAGAATTTTCCGAGTTCCTTTTTGAAACAGGATTCAGGAAGCCGCGGACGAAACTCGGAGTTCCGGTCACCTACCATGAGCCATGTCACCTGGTTCACACGCAGAAGATCAGCGTGCAGCCGAGAGCGATAGTGAACGAAATCGCCGGAGATAATTACCGCGAATTGAACGAGGCAACATGGTGCTGCGGGAGTGCCGGTATTTACAACGTGACTCATTACGACGACGCTTCGAAAATACTCGACAGGAAACTCGACAACATAAGGCAGAGCCATGCTAGAATCGTGATTACCGGCAACCCCGGGTGCATGGCACAGATTGCCGCAGGTATCAAGAACGATGGGATGGACGTGGAAGTGGTCCACCCCGCCACGGTTCTGAACAGGCTTTATAAGACCGATAAGAAATGATTCCGCTTAAGGACAAGAACCCGTCTTACGGTATTCCGTTCGTCAATTATTTACTCATCGCCGCGAACGCCGCAGTTTTTTTCTACGAGCTGTCTCTGGGGTCAGGCCTCGATGCTTTCTTCGTCAAGTACGGACTCGTGCCGAACAGGTATTTCGAGATGGTCGCGCAGCATACGCATCTGATAACGCGATACGTGCCGTTCTTCACCTCCATGTTCATTCACGGCGGCTGGCTCCATATCATCGGTAACATGTGGTTCCTCTTTATATTCGGAGATAACGTCGAGGACAGGCTCGGACATCGAAGGTATCTGCTGTTTTATCTTGTAAGCGGACTGGCGGCGGCGGCGTTACAAGTCTATCTTTCCGCGGACTCTTCCATCCCGACCATAGGTGCCAGTGGAGCGATATCCGGTGTGCTCGGCGCTTATCTCGTCATGTTCCCGCGCTCGAAGATCGTGACTCTTCTCCCCATCTTTTTCTTCTTCGATATTATCGATATCTCGGCCATCCTTTTCATAGGCTTCTGGTTCATGATGCAGTTCATCAGCGGAGTTCAATCCATAGGCGTCGATACTTCCGGCGGCATCGCGTGGTGGGCGCACGTCGGCGGGTTCCTGGCAGGAATCGCAATGGTTCCCGTATTCCGGCGAAGGCGGTATGCCACCTGACTCGGAGCGCTTTCTACCTTGTTCTTCTTGTCAAGTCCCGTTGAGAATCCGCAGGCGGATTGAGATTCTCAACGCGGGGCAACTGCTTGAGCTGCGAAGGGGCCCGGAATTGTGCTGCAGTGGAGAACCCGCCCGGACATGAGGGGCTGCAAGCCGGAGGTATTCACCTGCATAGTTGAAAATCAGGCCGAGATTGCATAAAATCTATCCAAGCTATTCCATTAGCATCGGCGTGAACGCTTTCGAAAATCAGGAGAATGCAAATTCAGGTGCTCTTTCACTTATATGACTCGGTCACGCATGTTTCAGCGATGAAACACGCGTCAGCAGTCCTAAGAGGGAGTACCCGTGCCTCAACCGCCGTCGAGATGACGAAGTGCCATATCAATCCGGATTCCACCGACAGCCCGATGCGTATCCCGCAGCGACCGGACCGGCGCGAAGAAAGCGCGGTAGTTAACGTCCCATGAGAGTTTTGTACGTCGAAGACAGCCAGGCTGATGTTAATCTCGCAAAGCGCGAGCTGAAAAAAAGCGGGGCCGGCTTCGAAGTGGATGTCGCCGGTTCATGCAAGGAAGCGTTGACCAAGTTGCGAGAGAGTCCGGGGTATGATATCGCGCTGCTGGATCTTCGCCTCCCCGACGGGGATGGCATTTCAATACTCTACGAGATAAGGGAGAAAGAGCTCCCTATCTGTGTGATAGTGCTGACGGCGTACGGTGATGAGGAAATCGCCGTCGGTGCACTGAAAGCCGGGGCGGACGACTACATTGTCAAATCCGGGAAGCACTACAGACAACTCCCTTCGATTCTCGTGAAGAACATGGAAAACCGCGGGAGAACCATACGAAGGGGAACCGGCAGGATGCGGGTCCTCTTTGCAGGACGCAGCCCGGCGGACTTGAATCCTTTTGAAGATTACGTCAGGGAGAAACTACTCAATATCCACCTCGAGGTGGTAAAGTCCGCCGGCGATATCATCTCGAAAATCTCGCAGACGGAGATTCGTTTTGACGTCCTTCTGCTCGACTACGACCTTCCCGGCATGAGTGTCCTGGAGCTGATCAAGGAGATCAGGGTGGCACGGGGCCTGGATATCCCGATAGTGGTCCTCGCCGGTCGGGGCGATCAGGAGACGGCGGCGCTAACGATGAAAGTCGGTGCCAACGACTATATAGTCAAGACTGAGTCCCTTCATCTGAGCTTACCGTCAGTTCTTGAGAATGCGGTCCAAAAGTCGAAACTGGACAGAGAGCACGCCGCCCTCCGCCAGAGCGAAGAGAGATACCGGATAATCTCCAATCTGATTTCCGATTACGCTTACGTATTCGACGTGACGGCTGACGGCAGGCTCGCGGGAGAGTGGTTGTCGGAGACATTCGAACGGAAATTCGGATTCACTCTTGCTGAAGTCGCTAAACGCGGCGGTTGGCAGAGCATGGTGTACAAGGAAGATATTCCTGTTATTGACGAGCACGTGAAGAAGGTCTTGAGTGGAGAGTACGATGTAGCTGAGTTCAGGTTCTTGACTAGGGGTGGAGAAATAGTCTGGCTGCGTGACTCTGCGAAACCGGTACGGGATATTTTTGCCGGCCGTGTGTCGAAAGTCTACGGCGCGGCGCAGGATATAACCGACCGGAAGAAAACCGAAGACGAAATCCGGCGAAGTGAGATGAGATTCAAGGAATTGGCCGATTTTCTGCCCCAGCCGGTCTTCGAGATCGATGAATCCAGAACGGTCAGTTTTGCCAACCGCGCGTGCCTCGAGATTTTCGGTCTCAGTGAGGAAGAATACAGACACGGCCTGAGCCTCATCGATTTTGTCGCTCCCGAGGAGCGCGGAAGAGCACTCAGCGAGATAGAGAAGGTATTCAAGGGAGCGCCGGGTGAGCCGGAGCGCTACACCGTGGTTGGCAAGGGCGGCGTTACATTCCCTGCACTCGTATCCGCAAGTCCGATAGTGCGCGACTCAAAGGTTGTCGGGTTGAGAGGTATACTTGTCGACCTCACGGAGTTGACCGCTGCGAACGAGGCCATTACCGCCAGTGAAAACCGCTACCGGTTTCTCTTTGAGAGTTCGGCAGATGAATTTTTCATGATCGACGAGCACGGGAAGATCATGCAGGTCAATGAAGCGGGATGTGAGCTCCTTGGCTACACGCGTGAGGAGATAATCGGCCAAAGCGTCGACAAGATACTCGCACCTGAAATCGCCGGCACGGCAGAAAACCGGACAGAGGAGGTCTTCAGGGAAAAAGACACCATATTCGAGTCGGTTCATTTAAGGAAGAATGGTACCAGGATCCCGGTGGAAGTTCGCAGTCGCGCCGTTATTTTCGAGGGGAGACCGGTTATTCTTTCCTCGGCCCGGGATCTCACGGAGAGGAAGAAGGCGGAAGAAGCGATAGGACAGCGAAACCGCCAGCTGAAGATACTCTCGACGGCTTCAGTCAAGATAAACGCCGTCCTCAACGTGGATGATATTCTCCGCACCCTCGTTAGGTCGGGCATTGAACTCGTCGGAGCAGCAGCGGGCACTGTCGGTCTGTTGGAAAACGGGATGTTGGTTTTTCGGGAATACTTCAAGTCGGGCACCGTCTTCCCTATCGATGTCAGGTTCGCACCATGGCAAGGCACACCCGGGTTCGTCCTGGCAACCAAGCGAGCCCGGATCAGCAACGATTCCCAAAATGACCCCCTGATAATCAGGGAGCTTCACGAGAAGTTTGCAATATATAACGTCATCGATGTTCCTATCCTAAGCCGCGACGGGGAAGTGTTGGGAGCCTTTGCGATACATAACAGCATTGGCGGGAGGCCGTTCGGGGATGGTGACATAGAGATGCTCGAGGGCCTCGCGGCCAGCGCGGCGGTGGCGCTCGAGAATGCCACGCTGCTCACCAATATGACCAGGGCCGAGACGACAATACGGGAAAGCGAAGAGAAATTCCGGACGCTGGTTGAGTCGTCGCTCGTCGGAGTCTACATCATACAGGACGGCAAATTTGTGTACACGAATCCGGCGATGTCGAGGATGTACGGATTCTCGGAGGCTGAGTTCCTTGCTATGCCCTCTGTGCTTGAGACGGTCGCGCCCGAGGATCAGGATCGGGTCCTCGAAAATATCAGGAAACGAATCGACGGCGATACAGAATCTATCAAGTACGACTTTACATCGTTGAAGAAGAACGGCAAGAGGATTCGTGTGGAGGTCTTCGGCTCAAGGACCACTTTCCAGGGGCGACCCGCCGTCATCGGCACAGCGGAAGACATTACGGAGCGAAAGATCGCCGAGGAGAAGCTGAGCCATTCCGAAGAAAGATACAGGAGCCTTTTTGAGGAGTCCATAGACGCCATTTACGTCACTACACCGGCAGGGAAGATTCTGGATATCAACACTGCCGGCGTCAAGCTCTTCGGTTTCGATTCCAGAAACGAAATGCTGGATCTCGAGAGCGTCAGCGAGCTCTATGACGACCCGAACGAGCGGGAGAAGTCAAATCGTCTTATCGAGACAGACGGCTTCATGCGCGATATCCTGATAAAGGTAAAAAGAAGAGACGGAACCCGGCTGATGGTTCAGGATTCCGCCACGGTGCTCCGGGACATGGAAGGAAAACCTATCGCCTACCGCGGCATTCTGAGGGACGTTACGGAACAGAAGAGGCTTGAAGAACAGCTCTTACAATCGCAGAAGCTCGAGAGCCTGGGGCAGCTGACAAGCGGGATAGCGCACGACTTCAATAATGTGCTTGGCGGAATCATAGGCTTCACTGAACTTGCCATGGGTAAGATCGAAGAGGGGCATCCGGTCAACAACTACCTGATGAGAATTTACGGCCTCGCCGACAGGGCGGCGAAGATCACGAAGCAACTTCTCGCGTTTGCCCGCCGCCAGATTCTGATGCCGCGGGATCTCAACCTGAACGAGTTGATAGGGGATATCCTCGAATTGCTGAGGCGCCTGCTCGGTGAGCAGGTCCAGATAAGGTTCATTCCTGGCTCAGACCTGAGAACGGTTCTTGCCGACCCATCGCAGGTGGAGCAGGTACTCTTGAATCTTGCGGTAAACGCGGGAGATGCGATGCAGCATGGCGGAGTGCTCACTATAGAGACGGCCAATACGTATCTCGATGAATTTTACTGCCGGATCCATACGAACGTGAAGCCCGGTTCATATGTCGCCATAATCGTCAGCGACACAGGAACCGGCATAGAAACCACCACCCTCGACCGGATCTTCGAACCTTTCTTCACTACGAAGGAAATAGGAAAGGGGACCGGACTCGGTCTCTCCGTGGTCCACGGCATAATAAGACAACACGGCGGGACAATCAGTGTCTACAGTGAAATTGGAAAGGGGACTACATTCAGGGTTTACTTCCCTGCAGTGAAGGGGATCGCTGGAAAGTCTGTCCCCAATCCCGGTAGAGCGGGAAAGATCAGCGGGGGGAGTGAGACCGTCCTCGTCGTCGAAGACAATGAAGAACTGAGGGAGTTTATGAAAACTCTCCTCGATGAAAACGGATACACCGTTCTAACTGCCCGCGAAGGGGAGGAGGGGGTAACCGTCTTCGAGCGCAACGTGCAGGATATTTCACTAGTGATATCAGATATTGTGATGCCCAAAGTCAGCGGCAAGGCATTGAAGGAAGCGATCGACAAGAAATTCCCCGGGAGGAAATTCCTGTTCATAAGCGGTTATACCGACAGCGCCGTGCATCACGCCTTCGTACTCGACGAGAACGTCGATTTCCTGCAGAAACCTTTTACCGCGTTTGAGTTTGCGGAACGGATAAGAAAAATACTGGATCGCAAGACCCCTTGATATTGTAACCGGCCAGACCCTTTCGCAATTTCCTCAGCCAATCCTCTCCGAAGCCGCCCCGCCTCGTGCGTTCCGTGAAAAGACTTTAATGTTGTTTTAACGCGCCTTTCCTTGCCAATATGGTACGGGTTCTTTAAAATGAAAGTGGGAAAGAGAGGAAATATCCTATGTCAAACACCACTGAAGCACCCGGGTGGCCGGGAATTCCGGCCCGCTGGACATCAAGTGCCAAAAACGGAATAGGCGGGGCCTTTGCCGGAGTCAGCCCCGCATGGTTCACAATTTCACACGGCATATTGAACGAAGTCTATTACCCGCGGATGGACCAGGCTATGATCCGAGACGCGGAGCTCATAATCACCGACGGTACCGACTTCTTCTCTGAAGAGAAAAGAGATGCTGAACATTCGGTTGCCTTCCTGGCGCCCGATGTTCCTGCCTACCTTCTTACCAACAAGTGTCTGGCCAACCGCTACCTGATAGAGAAAAAAGTATTGACGGATCCCCGCCGCCCCGTCGTCCTCCAGAAAGTGAAATTCATTCCGCTCGCCGGGACGCTTTCTGATTACAGAGTCCATGTTCTGCTGTCTCCGCACGTCGCGAACAGAGGAGCCGGAAATACCGGCTGGATCGGAGAATACAAGGGTAAAACGACGCTCATGGCGTCAAGGGACGGCTACGGCCTGGCCATGCTCGCCTCGGTCCCCATCAAGCAGGGTTCAGCTGGTTTCGTGGGGTCCTCCGACGGCTGGAAGGACTTGAAGACCAACAAGCGACTCACCGCGCTATATGGCAGGGCCGAAAACGGGAACGTGGCGCTTACGGCAGAACTTGACGTGGCATCATCCGGCGGTGAATTCATTCTGGCGCTTGGCTTCGGGCGGACCGCGGACGAAGCCGCTCACCAGGCGCTGGCTTCAATCTACGACGGGTTCGAAAGCTCTCTTGATAAGTATGTAAAATTTTGGAATGGCTGGAATAAGAAGAACTGGTCGCCCAAACAAGAAGCAACGCTTTACGGGATCAGCAAAGTGGTGCTGAAGTCGCATCTCGGGGTCTACATACCCGGCGGCATAATCGCGAGCCTGTCGGTTCCGTGGGGCTTTTCAAAAGGGGACGACGACCTAGGAGGATATCATCTCGTGTGGCCGCGGGACATGGTGGAGGCAGCCGGCGCATTTCTGGCAATCGGCGCCAATGATGAAGCCCGTCAGGCCCTCGCATATCTTGAAGCGACGCAGGAGAGCGATGGTCACTGGCCGCAAAACATGTGGATGGACGGGATGCCTTACTGGGGCGGAATCCAGATGGATGAGGCGGCTCTTCCGATACTCCTCGTCGATCTCGCATACAGGCGCGGAGCGATTACCAGCCAGGAAGTCGAAAGATACTGGCCGATGATCCGGGGCGCGGCAAGCTTCGTCGTTCGTAACGGGCCAGTGAGCCAGCAGGATCGGTGGGAGGAGGACCCCGGTTACACTCCTTTCACTCTTGCCGCTGAGATAGCCGGCCTGGTCGTCGCCGCAGAGTACGCCGGGAAGTACGAAAGCAGGGAGCTCGCGATTTATCTGCTCGAAACCGCGGACACATGGAACTCGAGTATCGAAAGATGGATATACGTCACGGGAACAAGTTCCGCCCGCGAGCTGGGAGTGGATGGATATTATGTACGGATTTCTCCCATCGATGTCGCCGAATCGGGCTCGCCGAAAGACGGCTACGTCCCGATCAAGAACCGTCCCCCCGCGGAAACAAACATGAAGGCGACGCACATAATAAGCCCGGACGCGCTGGCGCTTGTGCGCCTGGGACTGCGCGACGCGAAGGACCCGAGGATATTGAACACCGTAAAAGCGATCGACAAATTGCTTCGGGTCGAGTTGCCGACCGGGTCGTCATGGCACAGGTACAATGACGATGGATATGGAGAACACGACGACGGAAGCCCGTTTGACGGGACAGGCACCGGCAGAGCCTGGCCGCTTCTGACGGGAGAGAGGGCCCACTACGAACTTGCGAGCGGAAACGCCGGCGCGGCGGGCAAATTGCTGAAAGCATTGGAATCTTTTGCGGGTGACGGAGGCTTGCTCCCGGAACAGGTCTGGGATTCACCCGATATCCCCGAGAAAGAACTGTTTTTCGGAAAGCCATCAGGGTCTGCCATGCCTCTGGTCTGGGCGCATGCAGAATATGTCAAGCGGGTCAGGTCACTGGAAGAGAAAGCATTATTCGATACACCGCCCCAGACCGTCAAGAGATACATTGAGGAAAAGCACACGTCTGGTATCGCGTCGTGGAGGTTCAACCATAAAATCAAATCGATGAGGAAGGGGTTGAAACTCAGAATTGAGCTCCTCGCACCGGCCGTGGTCCATTGGTCGGGCGACAACTGGAAAACCATCCACGACACACCGACGGAAGACAAGCACATTGGATTGCACGTCTCGGATATCGACGCGTCGCAAATGAACGAAGGCGGTAGAATTTTGTTTACATTCTATTGGAAGGACTCTGGTAATTGGGAGGGCACAGACTTCTCAGTATCAATCGATCAAGGAGAAACAAAGTGAAAATTGGGTTAATTGGATTAGGAAAGATGGGAGCCAACATGGCGCAAAGGCTCCTGAAAGGTGGACACAAAGTCGTCGGTTTCGACAGAGACCAACAGGCAGTGAAGGGCATTGTCGAAGAAGGGAACGAGGGCGCAAACTCGATCGATGAGCTTATCTCGAAACTGACGGCGCCGAAAGTAGTGTGGATAATGGTCCCTGCCGGAAAGCCTGTCGACGACACCATCGACCTGCTGATACCGAAACTGAAAAGCGGAGATATCGTTATCGACGGCGGCAATTCATATTATAAGGACTCAATCAGGCGCGCCAATAAGCTCGCGGAAAGCGGTATCAGCATGCTTGATGCCGGCGTGAGCGGAGGCATATGGGGTTTGAAGGAAGGTTACAGCCTCATGGTGGGTGGGGAAGACAAGCCCGTCGATTATGTCAGGCCGATATTTGAAGCGCTCGCGCCGGGAAAGGACAAGGGGTGGGGGCATGTCGGACCTTGCGGCTCGGGTCACTTTGTTAAGATGGTTCACAACGGAATCGAATACGGCCTCATGGAGGCGTATGCCGAGGGATTTGAGCTGCTCAAGAAGAAAGCCGAATTCGACCTCGATCTCCACCAGGTCGCAGAGATATGGAGATTCGGGAGCGTAGTCAGGAGCTGGCTGCTCGACCTGACCGCAGATGCTTTGAAGAGCGATCAGGAACTCACGAAGGTTGCGCCCTTCGTTGCCGATTCGGGCGAAGGCCGTTGGACGGCTCTGGAGGCAATCGATCTCGGCGTTTCTCTTCCTGTGATAACACAGTCGCTCTACGAACGGTTTTCCAGCCAGGATACGGAGGAATTCGGCGGCCGGCTACTTGCGATGATGAGGCATGAATTCGGCGGGCACGCAGTTAAGGAAGGGAAATAATATGAACGGCAAAAGAGTACCCCCGTATTTGCTGGTGATCATCGGCGGAACAGGCGATCTCGCGCGGAGGAAGCTCCTCCCGGCCATTTGCAGGCTGCGCGACAAACACCTTTCGGAGTTCCAGCTGATCGGTGCCGGGACGGGAAAGAAGCACAACGACGAGACCTACCGTGACTTTGTGGCCCGGTCAGTCGAGGAAGAGGGAATCGACCACAGCACGGCCGGAGAAACCTTTGAGTGGGCGTATTACCATTCTGTGGGTGGCGGTACGCTTGAAGAGTACAAGACGCTCGCAGATCGTATTCTCGAGCTGGAAAAACAATCGAACCTGCCGGGGAACCGGATCTTCTATCTCGCGGTCCCTCCCTCGGTGTTTCCAAACGCCATTAAGAATATCGGAGAAGTCGGACTCAACAAAAGCGCGGGAGAGGTAAAACTCGTCGTTGAAAAGCCCTTCGGCCAGGACCTGCAGTCCGCACGCGAACTCAACGCACTCGTGCATCGATACTTCGACGAATCTCAGATCTACCGTATCGACCATTACCTCGGCAAAGAGACGGTCCAGAATGTGATAGCCTTCCGGTTCAGCAACGCCATGTTCGAATCCCTCTGGAACCGCGACAGGATAGAGCGCGTGGAAATCACGGTGGCTGAAACCGTCGGTGCAGAACACAGGGGAGGATACTACGATCGGGTCGGTGCCCTGCGCGATATGATACAGAACCACCTGACGCAGCTGACGACGCTTACTGCCATGGAGGTACCGACCGCGCTTGAAGCCGACGCGGTCCGCCACGAGAAGGTGAAGGTGCTGCGCTCCATATCTCCCATATCCACCGAAGATGTCGTCTTCGGGCAGTATTCCCGCGGTGCCGTGCAGGGGAGGGAGGTCGAAGGATATCTTGAGGAAGAAAGAGTCGGCAAGGACTCACAAACGGAAACGTATGTCGCTTTGAAGCTCAACATCTCCAACTGGCGCTGGCAGGGTGTTCCGTTCGTGCTTCGGACCGGCAAGAGAATGTTCAAAGGAATTACCGAAGTCGCGATCACATTCCGACGGCCTCCCGTATCCATCTTCCGGCAATTCTCCATAAAAGATATCCAGCCGAACAAGCTCGTCATGACTTTGCAGCCGAACGAAGGATTCGACCTGTACTTCAAGGTCAAAGAGCCGGGCGACGCGTACAAGCTCTCGACCCAGAGACTCCATTTTCAATATGGAGAAATATTCGGCAGAATTCCTGATGCATACGAGACTCTTTTGCTCGACGTGCTGAAGGGTGACCAGACGCTCTTCGTCCGCGCCGACGAGGTCGAAGCTTCCTGGGATTTGTACACCCCTCTTCTCTCGCACAAGTTCGACGTGAACAGATACGCGTCGGGGACCTGGGGGCCCGTTGAAGCGGAAAGGCTCCTCGACGGTGAAAAGTGGAGCACGGTGTGACCTGTTACGTGAAAAAGTTTCGGGATCTCAACGAACTTAGCGAGGCGGCTGCCGGTGAGATAGCCGAACTCATCGCGGGTACGGTCTCGCGGAGAGGTCGTTTCTCACTCGCGCTCTCTGGAGGAAGCACCCCCAGGACTCTTCACAATCTTCTCGGAACAGTTTACCGCAAGAAGATTCCGTGGGAAGCGGTTTCTGTTTTTTTCGG
>JAJYGB010000228.1:7861-11108 GCA_021785235.1 Bacteroidota bacterium | reverse complement strand
TCGGCCAGTTTTGGCATCATCGCGAAGATAGAGAAGCCCGAGGCGGTGAAAGAGATAGATCCTATCATCGAGGCGAGCGATGCCATCATGGTGGCGCGCGGGGACCTTGGCGTTGAAGTGCCGATAGAAGAAGTGCCTGTCCTGCAGAAGAGGATCATTCGCAAGTGCAATGAATACGGGAAGCCCGTCATTACGGCAACGCAGATGCTCGACTCGATGATCCGCGAACCACGCCCGACAAGGGCGGAGGCGACTGATGTCGCCAATGCCGTCTTCGACGGAACCGACGCGGTAATGTTAAGCGGAGAGACCTCAGCCGGAAACTTTCCCGTCGAAGCGGTGAAAACGATGGTGTCGATAGTGAAGATGGCAGAATCGGAGATGGGGCTCGTTTCGCGAAAGCTGGATTACAAGGCGGTCCGCGACGATTTCACCGATGCTATCGCCGAAGTGGCGTGCTCGTTGGCAAATTTTGTCGATGCTTCATTCATCATACCGATAACGAATACCGGCACGACGGCGCGAGCCCTTTCAAAGTATAGACCTCAGGTCCCAGTCTACGCGATCACCGAGAGCGTGGAGGTCGCGAGGAAGCTTCCTCTGATTTGGGGCGTCGTTCCAGTAGAGGTCGAGTCTATTCCCGACACGGATGCCATGCTCGCCAAGGTGGGCTCTATTTTGAAGTCGGCTTCTCTCGCCTCGACCGGCGACACTTATGTGCTCACCGCGGGAACGCCCATCCTGGCTAGAGGAACGACGAATACTCTCAGAATAGAGAAGATCAGGTAGCTTTTAAAAATATACGTGAGATTCGATCAACGCTTCCAACGGTTGAGGCGCGCCGATGGCATTTGTCGTATTGAACCTGATCTGCGGCATGAAATCAAGGTGCGGGACCGGATAGATATTGACGCCTAAAATGTACCTCGCGTAGTAGGGCCCTCCCGCGAAAGTCTTGAAGTAATCAAACCTCCCCATCGCGAATAGACCGTTTCCAATCTCATAGGTAAGCTGGGCCATTCCCGCGTTTGAGGTAACGTTCGGCGGCAAAAGCGTGCCGGGCAGAGATCTTGCCCAGTCGTATTCGGCGAGCAGCGTGAAGCGGTCGTCTGCGCCGATCCCTCCGTGGAATCCGTACATCATCGTGCCGCTTGATAAATAGGCCGAGCCGCCGAGCATCAAGTTGACAAACCCTTTCGTAAGATATTCGACCCTTCCTATGAAAGCCTTCTTCGAGTTGAAGTTGATATTGCTGTATCCGTCCCCGTTTGTCGCGTCGAGAGTGACAAGGAAGTTGCTGAGCTGAGAGCCGACCTCCACTCCGACCGACCGGTAGAGTGGCCCGAAGATGAGGCCCAGCTGCGGTATTCCCTGAAGGTATCCGAAGTTCCCGCCTCTAGTGTATGCGGTGTGGTCGTCGAGCCTGATTCCGTATGATGGCGCGAAAGCTCCCACCTTGACCCAGGAATTCCCTTCGTTGAAATCGTACATACCGTAGGCTTCATACGCCGTGTTGACGAAATCATATTTTATGTAGAGACGTGTCGACGTGTAAACGTGCAATGAACTGTAGAGCGCCCCTTCCATCGACTGGAAAGTCGTGTTTTTTGTTTGGCCGTCGTAGAGATATTGGAATCTCACGTCGCCGCCTATGAGGATATCGCGGGTGAGTTGAGGGCTGAAATGAAATCCCTTGCCGTGATTCTTGAAAAGTCTGAGATGGTCGTCAACAAAGCTGGGTGCTTCAAATGTGTTTCTCAACTCTCCGCCGGTAGGATTGAAGTGGCAATTAGCGCATTCCATCCCGGTCATCATTGCGAACCTGGGGAGAGCGAAAGCGGCGTTAGTTGTAAACAACAGTATCAAAAGGGTTCGGCGCATAGCATGGGCCTTTCTTGAGCATTAATAAAAAAGCCGGACATTCGTGCCCGGCTCAGTAAAATCCCTTACCCCCTTTTGAAAGCGTTTACTCCAGCGGAAAAGGGTGCTTGAAGCCTCCGGGCGGCATGTTCATTGGGCGCTCGTGACCCTGGTGGCACGTATAGCACGTCGGCTTTTTCGCGTGCGGGAAGGAAAAATATGTCGTCCTGATCTGGAGAAGCATCTTCAGCATGACGCGCGCGATTCGCTTTTGCGGCTTCGCGTCACTCGCGAAATTGTGAGTATTGTGGCAGAAGGAGCAGTTGACGCCGAGACTCTGCTTGAACATATCCATCCAGCTCTTCAACTCCTTCTTTGTCTTCACAAAGGTAAGTACCTGAAGATTTCTCCCCCAAGATGGTTTCGCTTCCTGCTTCGCGTATACGTTATTGTGTATTAAAAGGCTCCCGATTCCGACAGCGACAAGGACAGGAAATACCAGCCAGTTCTTCTTAAGCATCACGGCTCCATTTTCAAATATTAACAGGGAGATGAAGCTTAAAGGTTCCTCATTCAGAAAGAGAAATTAAACATGACACGCGGCTCGATTCTCTTCTGAACCTGGTAGCCACCGCTGACCGGAATGAACGTCCAGTAATAATTGAAACCGACAGTCATGAACGGGTACGGTTTGTAACCGAAGAAAGCGTAGAGAAGCGAGCGCTTATCGAGCTGGAACGCATCCTTGAAGCTCTGGATTCCCCATCTATCGTATCCCGCACTGAAAGCGATCATCGGGACGAGGTTCGGGAAGCGAGTCTCAAGGTGAAGCAATCCTCCGTTCGGGTCATGATCGATTCCCCTGTATCCGCCGACGATCTGGAATTGCTGGAGGACCGCCACAGTGATCTGACCGTACCACCCCTGACCACCAGGAGTGTTGGCCAGCTGTGTCGCCTGGCTGAAGTAGCCGGTGTCGTTCGGAACATAGCGGTTGAGTTCGTAGAATTGGTTGAAATACTCTGGAATGAACTGGCGTCCGATCCATTGGTGTTCAAGTTTGATAGAAGCTTTTGCGAGACCGAGCCCGTTGAAGTTGAAAAGTATTCCTGCCGCGGAGCCGTGACCGAAATGGTTTATCTGTGCGTAATCGTAATATAGGTCCGCATCTGCAAATGGAATGCGTAACACCGGTAAACCAGCATCAAAGCCGTACTCCGACAGACGTCCGGTGTTTTCTATGGAATATGGTGATTGTGCGGGACCCGGTGGGAGCGACGGATTGGGTTCTACAAGGTGATTCACTTCAACCAGACCCGAATTCTTGTTCTGATCGGTCACGTATGTCGCGCCAAGCTCAAAACCTCCTATAATGGGGCTTTCTCCC
>JAJYGB010000228.1:0-7851 GCA_021785235.1 Bacteroidota bacterium | reverse complement strand
CACGTAGAATCTTCCTCCGATGACTCCGGGCTGATTGAAGTTGCCATACATCGTTTCAAAGCCGAATTTGTTGAAGTCTAGATCGAGTTCAGCCCCAATGGTCCTATTGTCATAGCTCGGACTGTTGTTGTAGTCGTACACTATGAATCCATGTCCGAGAGTTGCCATGTCCATTTGCCCAACTTTCGCAAAGACGGGGTCGTGTTTCTGTCCCCAGCTTATGTACCTTATGATCTTCCTGTACGCGCCGCCCGACCAGTCGGCCTTCCTTATTTTGCCTGTGTTAGTCGAGATGCGCATGGTAAGGTCGAGACCAATGCCGAGTTTTCCGAATTGTAGGTCAGGCATGACGCCAATCATGTAGTAAGGTACCGTCTGGCCGTTTTCGTTAATCCAGGAAATTCCGAGCCCGCCAGCCACCTGGCTCTCACCCGGTGCCAGCAGCGGCGTTGGATAATTCTGAGCGAACAGTGCGGAGACTGAAATAAGAGTTATTGCAATTATAGTAATCGTTGCCTTCATTTGTATCCTCATTAATTAACCGAAAAGAATTCGGCAGATCATCAGAGCCCCCAGCATCCCGACGGCATCCGCGATCAAACCGGCCGCCACTGCGTGTCGTGTCCTGTAAATGTTCACCGAACCGAAGTAGACGGCAAGAACATAGAAAGTCGTTTCGCTGCTTCCATACATCGTTGAGACAAGTATTCCAATGAACGAATCGGGTCCATATTTCTTCATAATATCTGCCATGAGGCCAAGTGAGCCGCTCCCCGTAAGAGGACGGAGCAGGGCCATCGGGACAACTTGCGGCGGCATCCCAATCAGGTTTGCGATTGGGGAGAGAAGTTTCACAAGTATCTCCATCGCTCCGCTTGCCCTGAATATTCCTATCGCGACCAGCATAGCCACCAGATAAGGTATAATCTTGACTGCCACCTCAAAGCCGCCTTTTGCGCCCGCAACAAACGATTCGTAGACTGGAACCTTCTTCCTGGCGGCATAAGCCACAAACGCCGCTATGATAAGAGGTATAGCCACTATCGACAGAGCCTGCAGGATATCTTTTATCAATTTGAACCTCCGGATTCCGGCGTGCTGTCGTCAGGTTGGTCCTTGATCCTGTAAATTTTCAATCTTTGGAGAATTTTAGCTGCAGCTATGCCCGCAATAGTAGCCAGACCAGCCCCAAAGAAAGATGTCATTAGGATAATCGTCGGATCTTTGGAGCCGAGGGCCGCGCGTATCGCAATTGCCGTCGCCGGTATGAGAGTCAGTCCCGCGGTGTTGATCGCTAGGAAAGTAATCATGGCGTTGGTGGCAGTTCCTTTGTGTGGGTTCAGACTTTCGAGATGCTCCATTGCTTTCAGGCCGAGGGGAGTGGCGGCATTATTCAACCCCAGCATGTTCGCTGCCATGTTCATGATCATCGCGCCTATTGCGGGATGATCCGGAGGAATGTCCGGAAAGACTCTTACCATGACCGGCTTCAATATGCGGGCGATAATTTTTATCATTCCGCTATCCTCAGCAAGCTTCATTATGCCGAGCCAGAAAGCCATTACTCCGATCAATCCCAGGGAGATCTTTACGGCGAGCTCGCTATAGCTTATGACGGCGTCGAGGACAGCTTTGGTCTTCACAAGCGAAGTTGTCGGCAAGAGTATGGTCATCTCGCTGCCTTGGCGGGAGAGAACCTTTGCTGTTATCTGTTTAGAATTGTCATCGGTCTTTGCTACTGTCTTCCAAATCTCCGGTGACTCCTCATCGGTGGATATATTAATGGAATTTCCCGCTAATGCGGCCCGATAGCTGATCGTATCTGGATAGTCGATCTGTACTCCGTAGAACTTATCGTAATATTCGCGTGAGTAAGAAATTGTCCCGGTCCCAACTCCCGTGCTGTCGTATTGAAGCTCGAATGGCTCTCCGTTTTTATACCGGTTCGTCGACGCGTCATAAATGTCTGTCGATGCGGCAGCGAGCACACCTATCAGGAGAAGCCCTATCCAGACATAGTTAAGCATTAATCTACCTTTTTGGCTCTCGAGTTTTCAGCAATCAGATCCATATGGGCTAATGTAATCCGTGAGACTTCACCGAGTTTGGTCGAATTAAGGACGCTTGCTAAACAACTTAAAGATAGTCTCATAAGTTTGATAAATACGATAGGTTAAATATAGGGGCAAGGGCGATGCATTTCAACTTCTCAACGACATATTGAGAATTTGACAGATAAGAAAAGGAGATGGGAAACGCCATAAGTTGTCAAAAGGCTCACGCGGGAATTAGGGGTACAAGGACGGATTTATCTTAAGGTGCTTTACGCGGACAATTTTGGGTGGTGAAAATGGAGGAGGGATAAACCTAAATCGCAAGGATGGGCGGAGGCTGGCGCCTCTGCCCATCGACCCTTGCGATCAGAGTTCTTTAAAGAGCGTTCTCAACCATACGCCCCATCTCTTCAGTAGAGAGGACGTTCTGGCCAGCGGTGGCGATGTCAGCGGTGCGGTATCCTTCGCCGAGGACTTTTTCGACGGCGTGGAATATCTTTCTCGACAGTTCTTTCTGCTTCAGTGAATACTCCAAAAGCATCGCCGCTGAGAGAATGCTGGCTATTGGGTTCGCGAGTCCTTTGCCCGCGATGTCTGGCGCGCTGCCATGTACCGGTTCATACAGTGCGTGTTCCTCGCCGACGCTCGCCGAGGGAAGCATGCCTATCGAGCCGGTAAGCATCGAAGCTTCATCACTCAATATATCGCCGAACATATTCTCTGTCAGGATGACGTCGAAGTTCTTTGGGTTTCTCACAAGCTGCATCGACGCGTTATCTACGTACATGTGATCGAGCTGAATGTCAGGATAATCTTTCTTCTGCATCCCGCTCACGACTTCGCGCCATAACATGGAGGTGTGAAGGATGTTTGCCTTATCGACGGATGTGACTTTCTTTTTCCTGGTCTTTGCCAGCTTGAAGGCTGTGTGGGCTATGCGTTCGATCTCAGGGACTGTATAGGTCATCGTGTTGATACCGCGCCGAGTGCCGTTTTCTTCAACTATGCCCGCGGGTCTTCCGAAATAGATGCCGCCGGTTAACTCTCTGATCACGACGATGTCGATCCCTTTCACCACTTCGGGCTTAAGCGACGAAGCGTTCAATAGGGCGTCGAATAGGATTGCCGGCCTGATGTTAGCGTAAAGCTCCAGCCCTTTTCGCAGGCCAAGCAGAGCCTGCTCCGGCTTCATCTCATAGGGAAGTGTGTCCCATTTCGGACCGCCGACAGCCCCGAGAAGCACCGCATCGCTTGCAAGCGCCGCCTTTAACGTCGCTTCGGGAAGGGGTTTGCCGTCGGTGTCGATTGCGATCCCTCCGGCCCTCAGTTCTGTGAATTCAAATTGTTCATTTAGAATCTGTGACGCTTTCTTCAGTATTCTTACGGCCTGCGACGTAACTTCTGTTCCGATGCCGTCTCCAGGAATAACTGCGATCTTAAACATTTGCCTCCGCCTTCGGTTTGATCATGCCGATCTTGCGGGCGTAAGCGAAGAGACCTCCTGCATTTATTATGTCTGCCGCGTCGCCAAGCGGACGAAGCTCAAAAGTCTTGCCGGTGGTTTTGTTCGTGATCTTGTTCGCGTCAAGTTCTATTTCCACCTTATCACCGGTTGAAAACGATTTAAAGATATTCTCCACTGATTCGAGAGGCTTTAGGAAGCCGCCGTCGACGGAGTTGCGGTAGAATATCCGCGCGTATGTTTGCGCGATGACCGCCTTCACGCCTGCGATTTGGAGAGCGAGCGGCGCGTGTTCTCTCGAAGATCCGCAACCGAAGTTTTTTCCTCCGACAATGATGGGGAATTCAGATTCGAACTCGCCTTCCTTGACGAATTTCACGCCGCCTTTTGGAAGGCCTGATTTGTCCTCGGGTACTCCGCTCATCGCGTATTTCCCGTACAGCTTGCGTTCCTCCGGGGAATGCGTGTCGTAGACCAAATGTTTTGCCGGTATGATCTGATCCGTGTCCACGTTATCGCCGACAACGTAGACAGTACCGGTTATTTTATTCTGTGACATCTTCTGTCAATCTCCTGATTTCTGCTGATTCTTATTCGTTCGACTTGATGGTTTACGATTCCACGACTACGCGAGGTACTTCCGCGGATCCGTGATTTTTCCGGTCAGCGCCGTAGCGGCAGCTGTCAACGGAGATGCGAGATAAACTTGTCCTTTCTTCGACCCCATTCTTCCGGGGAAGTTGCGGTTCGTAGTTGAAACGCATATCTCCTCACCGTTTATCCGGCCGAAGGTGTCTTCTGGTCCGCCAAGGCAGGCTCCGCAGCTTGCGTGGCCTATCCTGCATCCGGCTTCCTTGAAGATTTGAAGAAGAGTCTTGCCGCCGATCTTTTCTTTCTCCAGACCTTTTTCAACGTCGGTTGTAGCGGGGACGATAAAAGTGTCGACCGCGGTCTTCCTTCCGTTGAGAATCTTCGCCGCGGCCTGAAAGTCCACGAGCTTTCCGCCTGTGCATGAGCCGATATAGACTCTGTCAACTTTGACATCGGAAAGTTTCTCTGCTGCCTCGACATTTTCCGGGGAATGCGGCTTCGCGACGAGCGGGACGATTTTTGACGCATCGTATTTCAGCTCAGACGCGAACTTTGCGTCTGAATCGTTCTGCACCGGCTTATAGGGCTTGTTGCTTCTCGCCTTGACGTATCTTTCAGTCTCCTCGTCAGGGGCGATGACGCCGTTCTTTCCGCCTGCCTCGATCACCATATTGCAGAGTGTCATTCGTTCTTCAATGTTCAGACTGTGAACAGCCTCGCCGGCGAATTCCATCGCGGCGTACGAGGCGCCGTCAACTCCGATGTCTCCGATGATTCTCAGTATAAGGTCCTTTGCCATCAAATAGTCGGGCAACTTGCCGTTGAAGACGAATCGCATAGTCTGCGGGACCTTGACCCACAGCTTGCCCGTGCCGAGAATGAATGCGGCATCGGTGTTGCCGATGCCAGTCGCAAACTCGCCGAACGCTCCCGCCGTGCAGGTATGCGAGTCCGTGCCGAAAAGGACTTCGCCCGGTCTCGTGTAGCCCTCTTCGGGGAGCGCCACGTGACACACGCCCTTGTAGTCGGGAGTACCTACGTCATAGAAGTTCTCTATCTGCTGGTCCTTCACGAAGTCTCTGAGGAAAACCACGTTGCGTTTCGCGTGCTGGTCTTCGGTGAAAATATAGTGATCCGGGATCACAACGACTTTGTTCCGATCCCATATCTTTGCGTCCGCTCCGAATTCCTTCCTGAATATCGAGATAGTGCCCGGCCCGGTGACGTCGTGAGTCATGAGGACGTCGACGTCGATCCATACGTTCTCGCCCGGCACAACCTTATCCTTTCCAGAATGGCTGGCAAGTATCTTTTCGGTGATTGTCATTCCCATTTTAAGAATCTCTCTCTGATTTTGCGCTTCTTTGTAATGTCCGTTAGTAATAAGAATTTAACCAAATAATGCCTGAATTACACGGCGTTCGCTTGTTTCTTGATGGCGGGGTCTTCCGCCGACTTTGCTGATTTTGCTGAGATTGCCCGGTTAACTGCCTGTAAGTACGCCTCGACACTTCCCGTTACGATGTCCGTGCTTGCGGCGTGGCCTGTGAATATCACATCGTTGAAGATGACCTTAACGACTACTTCTCCGACAGCGTCTCCGCCCCACGTAACCGACTTGATGTTGTAGTCGGTAAGTTGTCCGTTCATCTTGGTAATTCTCTCGATGGCGTTGTAAGCCGCGTCGACGGGGCCGTCTCCGGTCGCGGAGTCGACGAAAGTCTCTTTGCCGTCGCTCAACTCGACTACCGCCGTCGATTTCACTCCGGTGCCGGTCATCACCTGCAAGCTCGACAGCGTGAAGCTGGTCTCGTCGTTATCGAACTTGTTATTCAAGATGGCCACCAGGTCCTCGTCGAGGATCTCTTTCTTCTTGTCAGCGAGCTGCGTGAACTCGGTGTAAACGTTGTTGAGCTCTTCCGGATTCAATGAGTAGCCAAGCTCCTCAAACCTCTTCTTGAGAGCATGTCTTCCTGAATGCTTACCGAGAACCAGCGTCGAATGTTTTATGCCGACAGATTCCGGAGTCATAATCTCGTATGTCATCCTGCTCTTTATGATGCCGTCCTGATGGATCCCGGCCTCGTGGGAGAAGGCGTTTGCTCCGACTATCGCTTTATTTCGCTGTACCATCATCCCCGTGAGAGTCGAGAGGAGGCGGCTTGATTTGTAAATCTCTTCAGCTTTCACGTCGGTATGAAAGGGGAGAGCGTCCGGACGCGTCTTAAGCGCCATGACAAATTCTTCCAGCGACGCGTTTCCGGCGCGTTCGCCGATGCCGTTGATGGTGCATTCAATCTGTCTCGCTCCATTCACAACGGCAGCGATGGAATTGGACACAGCGAGGCCGAGGTCGTTATGGCAGTGAGTGCTGAGAACTGCCTTCCCGATGTTCTTAACGCGACCTCGTATGATACTGATCATCGTGCCGTAGTCTTGCGGCAGCGCGTATCCAACGGTGTCGGGGAGATTGATTGTCGTAGCGCCGGCATTGATGACTGCCTCAATTATCTGGCAGAGATAGTCGATGTCGCTTCTGCTCGCGTCTTCGCAGCTGAACTCGATGTCGTTAGTGAGCTTCTTAGCATAAGCTACGGCGTTGATCGATTGTTCGAGGACCTGCTCGCGTGTCTTGTTGAGCTTGTGCTTGAGATGGATGTCGCTCGTCGCTATGAATACATGGATGCGCGGCTTGGCGGCGTACTGCAGCGCCTCGAAGGCGCGGTCTATGTCGAGAGTCGTTGCCCTGCAAAGGCCCGCGATTGTGCAGCCCTTGATGGTTTTCGAAATTTCGCGGACCGCCTCAAAGTCCCCGTCCGATGCAATAGGAAAACCAGCCTCTATGATGTCAACGTTGAGGGCCTCAAGCTGTCTCGCCATCTTCATCTTCTCTTGCGTGTTCATGCTGCATCCGGGGGATTGCTCGCCGTCTCGCAGCGTGGTGTCGAAAATATATATCTTGTCGCTCATCTTCTCTCTCCCTATGGTCCTACTGAAACATGCTGTTAATTGCGTCGGTAATGTCGTTATTTGCCTTGAGCTGGCGGAGATGTTTTTCGATCTGAAGGTAGTGCTCGTATTTCTGGCTTGCCAGAGAGCGGAACAATTTCTTCGTCTCAGCGTCGTCAGAAACCTCAGCGTGATCGTTATACCGCCTTATCGTCTCCATTTCGTTGTTTAAAGCCTTTTCAAGTAACTCGATACGTGTCTGGGCATTCATTTTGCCACCTCTAACTCTTTCTTTTCTGCTTTCGCCTTGTCATTGTCCTTCATCATCTTGTAGACGATCGAGTCTACAAGCGCTTTCCAGCTTGCTTCTATGATGCTTTCGGAAACACCGACCGTGCTCCAGTCTGATTCGCCGTCCGTTGTCTCTATAAGAACTCTTACTTTCGCGCTGGTTCCTTCGCCGGCATTGACGACTCTGACCTTGTAATCGGAGAGCTTCGTTTCGGCCAGCTGCGGGTAGAACTGCAGGAGAGCCTTGCGCAGCGCGTTATCGAGCGCGTTCACCGGTCCGTTTCCTTCCGCGGCAGTGTGCTCGATCTTGTCGCCGACCCGAAGTTTAATCACCGCTTCTGTGTGCGCTAGGCCCGAGTTGTCATTTTTTTCGATGATGATGTGCAGCGCTTCAAGCTCGAATGGGATCTCTACCTCGCCTGTGTCTTTTCGCATTAGTATCTCGAGCGAAGCGTCAGCATCCTCAAATACGTATCCCTGGCTTTCGAGAGCCTTAAGTTCATT
>JAJYGB010000214.1 GCA_021785235.1 Bacteroidota bacterium | reverse complement strand
CTTTGAACACGAAGAGGAAGTGAAAGCCATCGAACCGGATTTCGAGAAGATCAGGAGCCTCGACTGTCTTGGCGTCATCGTGACGGCGCCCGGGAAGAATGCCGACTTCGTATCCCGTTTCTTCGCGCCACAGGCAGGTATTAACGAAGACCCCGTCACCGGTTCGGCGCACACGACGCTGATCCCCTATTGGAGTGAAAAGCTGAGGAAGAAGCACATGACGGGAATGCAAATTTCGAAGAGAGGCGGGAAGCTTTTCTGCGAAGACATGGGCGACAAGGTGAAGATCTCCGGAAAAGCTGTGACCTATCTTGTCGGTACCATAGAAGTGTGAGTCTACGATCGCGTGCCGTATCATAGACGGGTCGGGCGCTCAGATGACCGGGCGAGACCGCAAAAGCAACAATCT
Organism: Bacteroidota bacterium; assembly: GCA_021785235.1. The sequence goes on along the minus strand of JAJYGB010000214.1, from coordinate 10,836 downwards.
TATTGCATTTATATTCCCCTGTTCCTACATTTCACTCCAATCACATAACCTATGAGGTCAATTGGATGAATCTTTTTCGTACCAAGAAACTCAGCGACATCATAGCGGATAGCGAAAAACCCGAGTACAAACTCAAACGCAGCCTGAACGCGTTCGACCTGACCACGCTTGGCGTCGGCGCGATAATCGGAGCCGGCATCTTCGCGATGACCGGAACCGCGGCGGCCGGAAGCGCGAACTACGCCGGGGCAGGTCCCGCTCTCGTTATCTCTTTCATTCTTACTGGCATCGCCTGCGGATTTGCCGCACTCTGCTACGCCGAGATTGCCTCCATGATCCCGATCGCCGGCAGCGCGTATACTTACTCGTACGCCTCGCTCGGTGAATTGATCGCGTGGATTATCGGATGGGATCTCATACTCGAATACGCGGTCGGAAACATTGCGGTGGCCATAAGCTGGGCAGGCTACTTCCAGGAATTGCTCAGCGGATTCGGAATTACGATCCCCTGGTATCTTGTAACGGACTACCGGACAACGCTGGCTACACCCGGGTTGATCGACAAAGCCCCGCACTTGTTCGGTGTACCGATCGTCTTCAACCTTTTCGCCGTGCTCATAGTTGCGCTCATCACCTATATACTCGTCATCGGGATAAAGGAAAGCGCGAGATTTAATTCCGTGATGGTGGTGATTAAGCTGGTCATACTTCTTTTCTTCATAGGAATCGGAGCTTTCTTCGTTAAGCCGGAGAACTGGACGCCGTTCGCGCCGAACGGATGGAAGGGGATACAGACCGGCGCCGCGATCGTCTTTTTCGCTTACATCGGCTTCGACGCGGTTTCGACAGCTGCGGAAGAGACGAAGAATCCTTCCAAGACTCTTCCAATCGGGATGATCGCCTCACTTGTGATTTCAACCGTCCTGTATATAGCCGTGGCGCTGGTTCTTACCGGACTCGTTCCTTACGCGAAACTGGCGACCGCCGAACCGCTGTCATTGGCTCTCCACATGAACCATCTCGACTGGGCGGCAGGAATAGTCGCTTTCGGCGCCGTCATCGCGACTACGGCAGTCCTTCTCGTGTTCCAGATGGGACAACCACGCATCTTCTTTTCGATGTCGCGCGACGGCTTGCTCCCTCCCAGTTTTTCAAAAGTTCATCCAAAATACAGAACACCTTATGTGACCACAATTCTAACCGGCGTCTTCGTCGCCTTCTTCGCCGCCATCGCCAACATAAGCGAAGCCGCGGAACTTACGAATATTGGCACCCTCTTCGCTTTCGTACTCGTCTGCGTCGGCGTCCTTGTGCTTCGGGTCAAGGAACCGGATGCCAAGAGAGGCTTTAGGACGCCGTGGGTACCTTTCGTTCCCATCATGGGGATCCTGTTCTGTGTGTATCTTATGATGGGCCTCCCGACAATCACCTGGCTCCGCTTCGTAATCTGGCTGGCCATCGGGCTCGTGATCTATTTTATGTACGGAAGGTGGCACAGCAAGCTTCGCATTCAAACCGACGCGCTGGAAGGAGCTGCAAAATGAGAAAGCACAAGTTTACCTTGGCCGCATTCGCCATCGCGGCGGTTTTGGCTGTCGGATTGCCGAATAGCGGCAGGGCGCAGGAGAGGACCGACAAGTATACTATCGTCATACACGGCGGAGCGGGGACGATTAGCGAATCCATGCCTGAAGCCGTGAAGGCTCAGTACTATGCCGCAATGAAGCACGCTCTCACTATCGGCAGAGATGTGTTGGCTAACGGCGGCACGAGCATGGAAGCCGTGGAGAAGGTAATCAGATACTTCGAGACCGACCCGAAATTCAACGCCGGCATAGGCGCCGTATTTACTTCAGCCGGGCGTCACGAATTGGATGCCGCGATAATGAACGGAGCCACTCTCCAGTGCGGTGCCGTCGCTGGCGTGGAGCACGTCGCGCATCCGATCACGCTGGCCAAGCTGGTCATGGAGAAGACTCCTCATATTCTTCTCGCATATCAGGGCGCGGACGCGTTTGCAGTAAAAATGGGAATGAAACCGGTGCCGAACAGCTACTTCGATACTCCCGAAAGAAAGACAGAGCTCGAGAAATGGATGAAGAGAATCAAGGATAAGGATCACGGCACGGTCGGCTGTGTCTGTCTCGATGAGTACGGTAATCTCGCAGCCGGGACCTCCACGGGAGGTTTGACGGGGAAGATGCCCGGAAGAATCGGAGATTCACCGCTTGTCGGTGACGGCACTTATGCCAACAACCAGACCTGCGCCGTTTCCGGAACGGGGATCGGCGAGGAATACATGAGGAACGCGGTTGGCTTCAACATCAACGCGTTGATGGCTTACAAGGGAATGTCTCTGAAGGACGCCGTGCATTACGTCATTCACACACTCCTCAAGCCGAACGTCGGCGGTGTTATCGCCGTGGACAGGGAAGGGAACTACGACATGGACTTCAACACGACGGGCATGTTCCGTGGAGTGGCGACCTCATCCGGGACGTTCGAAGTGAAGATTTGGAAGGATAAGTAAGAGTCGTTTGACTCAGTGGCTGTCCGAAGAGGACTGGGCAACCATCCACCGTGTCATTCCCGCATGCTCCAAGCGGGAATCCAGCCATCCATATTGCATGGATTCCCGATAAGAACGTTCGGGAATGACAAAGAACCACTCCTCGGATGGCCACGGAGTCTCGTGTTTCGGGCACACGATTATTTTCCGCAACATATACAAAAAGGGAGCTGAATTAAATGAAAGTATTCACAGCCATTGTCGCGCTGGTCAGCGCGAGTTTCATATTCGCCTCGAACCAACCGCGATCTACTCCGGCAGATAACGGTGAATCGTCTCTTTCGGTACGGGAGGTGGTCATGAAAGTACTCGACGCGATCTCAGCCGATTCGATCCATACTTACGATCTCAAGCTTGTATCGTTCGGAACGCGGCATACCATGTCCGACACGACGAGCCCGACACGCGGGATCGGCGCCGCCAGGAACTGGATCGCATCGAAATTTATGAGGTTCGCATCCTCAAACGAGAATTTCGAGGTCTACCGCGACGAGTTTGTGCAGCCGGTTTCTCCCAGGATTTCCGTACCCACGAAGATCGTCAACGTATACGGAATCTTGTGGGGCAAAGAGGGCCCTACCGGCAGGTACATAGTGTTGAGCGGCCACTACGATACAATCGTCGGGAATTTTATGGACTCTACCGCCGATGCTCCGGGCGCCGACGATGACGGGAGCGGATCGTCGCTCGTTATCGAAGCGGCCCGCGCATTCACAGAATCGGGTTTCCGGCCGGACGCGAATATCGTTTTTCTTTGCTGTGCCGCCGAGGAGCAGGGATTGTATGGGAGTCACCACTTTGCTGAGATGGCGAAGAAGAACAACTGGAATATAGTCGCTGACCTCAACAACGACATCGTCGGGGGAACTCACGGCGGAAACCGCGTGCTTGACAACAGCAGGATAAGAGTCTTCTCGGAGAGCATGAAGGAAGTGGCGGTGGGCGACAGGAAGATTCCGGCCTCGGTTTTCGGTTATGAAAGCGACAGCCCTTCGAGGGAACTCGCGCGGTACATACACCAGAACGTGAAAACCTACCTGCCGGAGTTTAAAACAGAACTCGTATTCAGGAGCGACCGCTTCCTGCGCGGCGGAGACCATACTTCGTTCAATCAATTCGGATATGCCGGGGTGAGGTTCACCGAGCCCAACGAAGACTATAACCACCAGCACCAGTATGTCAGAGTAGAAAACGGCGTGCAATTCGGCGATCTCCCTCAGTTCGTGGACCCGCAGTATATCGCGAAGGTATGTAAGGTGAACTCGGCGACTGCCGCTTTGCTTTCTGTCTCCCCGCGGGAGCCGCAGGATCCCGTGATGCTTGTAGACAAACTCGATTACGGTACTCGCCTGAAATGGAAGAACCCGCTTTCGGAAGACGTGTCAGGATGGAAGGTTTACTACCGTGAGACCATGGATCCGCTCTGGACTAGCTACGTGTTCGTCCCTGCCGCTTCGGGAACCGACGAAGTGGACGCGAACCTGCCTGAGCTTTCCAAGGACAAGTTCATCTTCGGCATATCGGCAGTCGGGACGAATGGCACGGAGAGCCCGGTGGTCGTGCCGATACCGGAGAGATAACGGATTTGTCTCCGACCTTGTCAGGGTCGACTGGCTGCGGAGTCGTAAACTCTGAAAAGGCCGCGCCCAGAGAACGGGAAAATTTCTGAAGGACAATGGCGCCGCTAGCCGTCTGTTTGCACTTGGAATGAGGGCACGATAATTTCGTGAAACTCCAGACGACGGCAGGAGGGAAGTTATCGAGATACACCGGAGCCATTGCGATTTGTGAGTAACGGCGTACTCCGTAATTACAGCGGTTAATGGTGTTGCTTCTCAGTCTACTTAAGGAAAATAATAATGAACGGATTAGTGACAATCGCCAGTAGTTACTCTGTCGCTGAAACCATAGACAGACTTGTTGCGGCTGTTACATCAAGAGGCCTGACACTGTTCGCGCGAATTAACCACGCAGAAAATGCTGCGGCACAAGGCCTGCAATTGAGACCCACCGAGTTAATACTTTTTGGAAATCCGAAGGTGGGAACAGCCTTAATGCAGGACAAACAAACCTCAGGAATTGATCTACCTGTGAAAGCCTTGGCTTGGCAAGATGAAGGAGGAAAAGTGTGGTTAACATATAATGACGGTCAATGGCTCAAAGAGCGACATAATCTCGGCGAAAACAGCGATTCGGTTTTACGTGCCATTACAGACGGAATGAGATTAGTAACGAATGAATCCACGATAAAATGAAAATAGGCACTGCCGCTAACAGCCGGCGCCACGCCGCTCCAATTATGAAACCCCATCTAAGGATGCGCTGCACGCTGTGCTTCCCGTAAAGGCCGGTGGTCACTCTAACAACCCGCCATACATGAAAAAACTATCACAGACAACTATACGACAATGAAACAAAACAAAAGTGAAGACAACTCGAATGAATCTGCTCCAAGCCCCTTTTCTCAAACGTTTTTCCACGGCACAAAGGCTGACCTGAAGATCGGTGACTTTATAGAAATTGGTCTTGACTCAAACTACGGACAGAAGAAGAAAGCGAAATATATTTATCTGACTGCCACCCTGGACGCTGCCATTTGGGGAGCCGAGCTCGCATTGGGAGAAGGACGTGAAAGGATCTACCTGGTGGAGCCAACCGGTCCAATTGAGGATGATCCAAATTTGACTGACAAAAAATTCCCGGGTAATCCAACGAGGTCTTACCGGTCAAAACATCCTTTTAAGGTTGTTGGAGAGATTGCTGTTTGGCAGGGACACTCAGCGGAAAAACTCAAGACGATGAGGGACGGAGTAGCGAAGTCTAGAGCACAGGGTATTGAGGCAATAGAAGATTGAAGCGGATGTAATCGAGAGAACGACGTACCGCGTAGTCTCTTGGCTTGACATTACGCAGCGCACCCCGCGAAGGCGCTTCGATTCTTTTCATGGAGGTCTTCACGGGGCTCCTCTGATTCTCCGCGAATCGCCACGAACCCCCTTTCCAGCCGTTATTGCAAAATCACCCCCTCAAATTTATATTAAATCAAATGTCAGTCCTTGATTTATATATTTAGCCTGACATTCGTCACTTATAAAATAAATTGAGGACGAATGAATTACGAGAGGAGAGGCGCGTCGGCGATACGAGGTTCGTTCATGGTTCCCGGCGATAAGTCCATTTCCCACAGAGCTTTACTGTTTTCTTCGCTCGCGAAGGGCCGGTCGGAGATCAGAGGCCTTTCTACCGGCGGCGATGTCAAGAGTACGATGAACTGCCTGGTACGGCTGGGCGTGAAGATAGAACACTCTGCCGGCACCGTTAAAGTGTCGGGGGAAGGCAAGCGGTCTTACTCGAAGCCGGACTCGGTTCTCGACGCCGGAAACAGCGGGACCACGATGCGGCTTCTCACAGGCATACTCGCGGGACAGAAGTTTGAAAGCACGGTGACGGGCGATGAAACCCTCCGCCGCAGGCCGATGCAGAGAATCGTGGAGCCCCTCTCAGAAATGGGCGCGAAGATAGTAGCGTCTGAAAAAATGACAGCCCCGCTGAGGATATTTCCTTCGGCAGAACTCCGCGGTATCAGATATGAAATGCCTCTCGCGAGCGCCCAGGTGAAGTCTTCTCTCCTCCTCGCCGGAATGTTCGCCGAGGGCGAGACTACGGTCGTCGAACCGGTTGAGTCGCGCGACCATACGGAGCGAATGCTTAAACTGAATAAAGTGAAATTGCCGTCCGGATTCGAGACTACAATATCATCCGATTACGAGGTAGAACCCGCGAATTACGAAGTGGCGGGGGACATCTCGTCGGCCGCGTTCTTCCTTGCGGCGGGCGCGATACTTCCCAACTCTTCCGTGACAGCCCGGGGCATCACGCTTAATCCGACCCGCACCGGGTTCCTTGACGTCCTCGTGATGATGGGAGCAAGAATAAAGATTGAGAACAGCCGCGAGGCCGCAGGGGAGCCGATCGGAGACGTCACCGTGTCGCATTCCGAATTAAACGGCGTGGAGATCGGCGGGAACCTGATCCCGAGGCTCATAGACGAGCTACCCATCATCGGCGTGATGGCGGCTTTCGCCAAAGGCGAGACGATAGTGCGCGACGCGCACGATCTCAGGCGAAAAGAGTCCGACAGGATCGTTGCCGTGGTGGATAACCTCGAAGCTATGGGAGCGGAGGTCCAGGAGTTGGACGATGGCTTCATCGTAAACGGAACCGGCAGCCTGAAAGGCGCCGAGTTAGATTCCTATAAGGACCACCGGATAGCGATGGCCTTCGCTATTGCCGGACTCGCCGCGGCAGGGACAACGACGATAAAGAATGCCGAATGGGCACAGATATCATTCCCGGAGTTTTTCGAAATTCTCGACAAACTCGCGGCGCGGAACTGACTATGCCTGAAATTGATTCGCATCCCTCGTTTTTGAAGGATGCAAACAAAAATTCACATTTATGAGCTGATATGGAAATCCCTTTCACGCAACTACCGCAGCAATCCAAACTCTACACAGATTATGTCTATGATTTCGAGAAGGTCAGGAAGTATTACAATGTGAATTTCGCGAACGACGATGAGCTCCGGAGTCACTTCGCGAAGGTCGCGGCGAATATGAATCCCAGGCGCGCGAAGCTTGTCGAGCTCCTTCGTTCCCAGAATTCCCGCCTGAACAGCTCTCCCGATTACGAACGCGGCTTGGAATTATTGAGTCAGGAAAACGCGGTATGCGTTGTGACCGGCCAGCAGGTCGGGCTTTTCTGCGGTCCGCTATACACTCTCTTCAAGACAATAAGCGCGGTAAAATTATCGACGGAGCTGAAGGAGAGATTTCCGGAATTTGAATTTGTGCCGGTGTTCTGGCTCGAGGGGGACGACCACGATCTTGAAGAGTCCAACCACGTGCATTTGCTTAACGCGTCCTCCGACGTCGTGCGTGTGGAGGCGATCTTCACAAACGGCGAAATCGACAACCTGAAGCCGCTCAGCGAAATCAAGTTCGACGCGTCGGTGGAGCAGGTGTTTCAGCAGATAGACGCGCTTCTTCCCGTCACCGACTTCAAGCCGGGTCTCATGCAGATGCTGACGAGCTCCTATAAAGAAGGTGCCTCGTACACGACCGCTTTCGCGGGCACGCTCACCAAAATCCTGGGCAAAAACACAATATTGCTCCTGGATCCGTATGAGGTAGAAGCGAAGCGCATGTTGAAACCGGTTTTCGAAAAGGAGTTCCAGTCTTATCCGAGGACGAGCGAGGAAGTCATAAAGCAGAGCGCGGAACTCGAAGAAGAGTACCATGTCCAGGTCAAGCCGCGCGTCATAAACCTGTTTTATCTCGACGACGGCAACCGCCGCGGACTCGAGCCCATCGGGAGCGGCTTCTCGCTGCGCGGGACGAAGAGGAAGCTGATGCCTGAACAGATAAGAACAACCATTGAGACGAAACCTGAATCGTTCAGCCCGAACGTAGTCCTCAGGCCGGTCTGCCAGGATTACCTCCTTCCCACAGCCGCGTACGTCGCGGGGCCGGGAGAGATAGCTTACTTTGCCCAGTTGAAGGGGGTTTATCAGCATTTCGGTGTCGAGATGCCGCCACTGTTCCCGCGGGCAAGCGCGACGATATTGGAACGCCGCGTCGCCAAGTTACTTGAAAAATACGGACTGACCGTCCCGGACGCGTTCGGAGATTACGAGACGGTCATGAAGAAGGCGCTTGCGGCGGCGAATCCGGAAAATATTCCGGGCGAATTCGAAAAAATCACGGCGGAAGTCAAAGAGGTGATCGACCGGCTCGACCCGCTGATCACGCGCGTCGATCCTACGCTGCAGGGCTCGGTGGAATCCACGGTTTCGAGGATGCTCCACCACCTTCAGCACCTCGAAGAGAAGACGACGGCTGCCTACCGGCGGAAGAACGAACAGGTGCTTCAGCAGACGAAGAAGTTTCAACAGGCGATTTTCCCAAACCGCGATCTGCAGGAAAGAGTTCTGAACTTCACTTACTTCTACAATAAATACGGGGAGGAATTCATGGAGACTCTGTTCCGTGAACTCCCCAGTTATGCGAAATCGCACAATGTGGTGACTATTTGAGATGATCCGCGAAACAATAGCAAGGCTTGTCGCCAGGGAGGACATCTCGCGCGACGATGCTTACAGAACAATGCTCGAGATAATGAACGGCGAGGCAACGGAATCGCAGATTGCCGGTTTCCTGGTCGCGCTGAGGATGAAGGGCGAGACCGTCGACGAGATCGTAGGCAGCGCCATGGCGATGCGCGAGAAGGCGGAGAAACTCAGGATAGACAAGGATGTAATCCTGGACACTTGCGGCACCGGAGGCGACAGCGCCAGTACGTTCAACATTTCGACCGCGGCGGCGCTTGTGGCTGCTGCAGCCGGGGCGACGGTAGCCAAGCACGGCGGCAGGGCCGTGTCGAGCAAGTCGGGTAGCGCCGATGTGCTGAAAGCACTCGGACTAAATCTGGACGGCCTCGATTTGAGGAAGACCGAACATACCCTTAACGAGATCGGCATCGCGTTTCTATTCGCTCCTTTGCACCACAAATCGATGCGTTTCGCCGCGCCTGTCAGGCGCGACCTCGGGGTGAGGACGCTTTTCAATCTCCTCGGTCCGCTCACAAATCCCGCAGGGGCCAACCGGCAGCTGATGGGCGTTTACGGCAAGTCTATCGTGGAGCCGGTAGCGCACGTGCTGAGGGACCTCGGAAGCCAGGCCGCTCTTGTAGTTCATGGTGAGCCGACGATGGACGAAATTTCACTTTGCGGAAGGACATTCGTTGCTGAACTGAAGCTTGGAAAGATTAACACGTACGAGATCGAGCCGGAAAGCTTTGGTTTCAAACGCGTCGAACTCGGAGTACTCGTCGTTAAAAACCAGGAAGAGGCCGTTGAAGCCTTTATGATGGCCATCAGGGGACAGCAGTCTCCTTTTTACGACGCCGTGCTTCTTAACGCGGGAGCGGCAATCTATGTCGCAGGAATAGAGCGCGATATCAAGGCCGGGATCGGACGCGCGCGCCAGGTAATCGAGAAGGGACTCGCCGAAAGCAAACTTCGCTCTCTCGTCGAGATAACGGGAGCATGATCGGGAGTCTCGTTCTCTCCGTGGTGCTGTTCGCGGCGGCATCACTGGGATGGGGATTAATGTTCCACTCTGAAAGGTCGGGGCTTTCCCGCAAGGTGTTGCTTTTGGCCTTTTTCTTCGTTACCGCCTCGAGTGTCCTCGCTTCCTTATTCTTTCTGAAAGGACTCGTTGAGGCGGGGAATACGGTAGGACAGCTTACCTCTTCACTGACTTTCTCGCTGTCGTTTGTCCTGAGCCTTTTCCTCGGATTCGCGTTGACAGCATCTTCCGATGCGAGTGCGTTATTTTCAAGCCTCGAGGGACTCTGGAAGGGAGAAGGGAAGGAGAAGGACAAATCCGGCGTCGTCGATGATATCCTGGAACGCATAACGGAGACCGGTGAGATAGACGAGTTCGAAAAGGAACTGATCGAAAGCATTCTGAAGTTCAAAGATAAGGTTGTTCGTGAAGTCATGATACCGCGCGCCGACATCGTGGCCATTAATCTGGAGGAGGAGCCGCGGCGGGTCCTGAGAAGGGTTGCCGAGGAAGGTTACTCAAGGATGCCGGTCTACAGCGGCTCTATCGACAATATCGTCGGAATAATTTACGCGAAGGACCTCATTCCCATGGCAGAAGGAGGCGGCGCGATTGTCCTTCAGGATATATTGAGATCTCCTTACTATGTGCCTGAGTCGAAGAAGATCAGCCAGCTGCTCCGCGAGATGCAGAGGAACAAAGTTCACCTCGCGGTCGTGGTTGACGAGTTCGGGGGAACGGAGGGCATTGTCACGCTGGAGGACGTGCTCGAAGAAATCGTCGGAGAGATACAGGACGAATACGACGAGTCTCTCTCCGAGCTTGTCAGGGACGAAGACGGAGACATACATTTCTCGGGTTCCATGACCGTGGACAGGTTCAACGAACTTCTCGAATGCGAGATCCCGCGCGAAGAGGATTACGACACCATGGCTGGGTTCGTGCAGAAGATCGCGGGAAAGATTCCCCAGAAGGGCGAGATATATACCCACGGTGAAATGATTTTTATAATAGAAGAGGTTGCCCGCCATCGGATCAAAAGGCTGAAAGTGTCTTACAAGGAGCATCCACCGCATGCCGCGGAGCCGGAATCCACGGAGTTACCGCCTAAGGACACCGATCCGGCGATGCTGAATAGTG
>JAJYGB010000229.1 GCA_021785235.1 Bacteroidota bacterium | reverse complement strand
CAGCTCGTCCTACAGGGTTTCCGGGAAGTCACGCTCCTGGGTCAGAACGTAAACTCGTACACTGATGGCGGGAGTGATTTCGCGGACCTCCTCTCGGCGGTCGCGCGCGTTGATTCGCGCCTTCGTGTGCGATTTACGACTTCTCACCCGCAGGATCTGTCCGACAAACTCATCGAGACTATCGCGAGCCATGACAACCTGTGCAATTATATTCATCTCCCCGTTCAATCCGGCTCCGACCGCGTATTGGAGGCGATGAACAGGACGTACACAAGGAAGCATTACCTCGCTCTCGTCGATAAAATCAGATCGCGGATACCGGGCGTCGCGCTCTCGACTGATATTATATCCGGGTTTCCAACGGAGACAGAGGCGGAGCACATGGAGACCCTGAGTCTTATGGAGGAAGTCAGGTACGATGGCGCGTATATGTTCAAGTATTCTCCTCGCGAGGGAACACCGGCGTACCGTCTGGGCGACGACGTGGCGGAGGAAATCAAATCGAGACGGCTTGCCGAAATAATTTCTCTCCAGCAGAAGATATCCGGAGAGGTCAACCAATCGGCTGTCGGAAAGACGGTCGAAGTAATGGTCGACGGTGCCAGCCGGAAATCGGACCTCCAGCTCAGCGGACGGACCGAGACGAACAAGACGGTTGTATTTCCTTCGGGGGCGTTTAGGCCAGGTGATTTGGTGAAGGTGAAAATCGACAGGGCTTCATCAGCGACACTCTTTGGAGAGCCCGTAGGAAGTTCCAACTGACATGCGGCATCTCCGCAAATACATATTTGGCATCATTGCGCTTGTGCTCTTCATCGCGCCTCGTCAGATTTTTGCGCAGAGGTTCACGAGCAGCGAGCCGTCGCAGCCTGTCGTCAAAGCCGATACTCTTGCGGACGACAACGCGCGGTTGGCGTACGACGCACTGAGGTCAGGGAAACTAGACGATGCTAGGGATTATCTGGACGATGCCGATCCGCAGGATCCCTACGCGATGTTCGTACACGCCGCCCTTACACAGGACGCTGTGACAGCTTCGAATATGTACAGGGAAATAATAGCTGAGAACGAAGGCACGCCGATCGCGCGAGAAGCGCTCCTCCAGCTTTACAGATATCACTACGCGGCAGGTGAATACAATTCCGCCCACCGTGATTATGTGGAGCTGAAAAAGTTTTCCGTAGCGCCGGGGGTACCCGATCCACTCGGGCTCAAAGACTCGCTTGAAGCCCTTCCGGCCTCAACGGTGCAGCAGCCTCCCGAAGCTCCTCAGACCGATATGAGCCCGGCCGCCCGTCCTCCCGTGTATCTTGTCCAGGTCGGAGTGTTCACGACCGCCGACAATGCGCGGAAGTTCGTGCAAAGCCTGAAGATGTATGGTGTTACGGGCACGCTGTTTGAGAAGAGTAACGGCGGGAGAACACTTTACGGTGTAAGCGCCGGAAGCTTCTCGAGCAGGGAGGCCGCGGACGATATGGCGACGAACCTCAAGGGCCGTTCCATCGATTGTATCGTGGTGCAGAAATGAAAATCACGGTTCTTGGCTCAGGTTCCGCATTTTCAAGCGTCAGCCGCTTCAATAGCTGCTATTTCGTCGAGGCCGGAAAAAACAGGTTCCTGATCGACTGCGGTTCGGATGCCATGCGCGCCATGCAGAAGGCGGAGATTGATTTCTTTTCCGTCGACCGGATATTTATTACACACATGCACGCCGACCATTCGGCCGGATTACCCGCGGTCCTGACGGCCATGCATGTCCTTGGGAGAAAGCAGCCTCTGAAGGTTTATCTCCCATTCACGCAGATCGATTTCGCGAAGCTCTGGCTGGCCAACATGTTCATTTATGTCGACAGGTTGACTTTCGAAGTTGCTTTGTTGCCGCTGAGTCCGGGCAACTTAGAGCTGGAAGGCGGTGTTGCGCTTGAGTTCATTCAGACGAAACATCTGGACAAATACCTGGAATACGCGGCGCCCCTCGGTATAGTCGCCGTCAGTTTCTCTGTCCTTGTAACGGAAGGCAAGAAGAAGTTCTTCTTCAGCAGCGACCTGGCGTCGCTGGAAGAGGCAAAGGGTCACATAGAAGGTGGAGTATCGTTTGTCGAGGCCACGCACCCTCCCCTCGAAGAGGTGGCTGCCATTTCCGGGAGTCGCTCCCCTGAAGTTTATTTCACCCATATCCCGAGGGAGCTCGAGGAGGGCGGCGAATGGAGGCGAGATCTTGCCGTTAAATTCGGCATCAAAGAATTGCGCTCCGTTCACGACGGACAAGTAATCGTCATATAAGAAGAATTGAAGATGACTCCGGAAGAATTTCAGGAAAAATTTGGAATAGTGGGTATATCTCCCGCTATCAGAGAAGTGGTCGCGACCGTGATGCAGGTTGCCCCGACCGATGTCACCGTGCTCATTAGCGGTGAGAGCGGAGTCGGGAAGGAAGTCATCGCCCGCGCGATACACGGGGCAGGCAACCGGGCGGACAAGCCGCTCGTGGCGGTAAACTGCGGCGCGATACCGGAAGGGATACTGGAATCCGAGCTGTTCGGTCACCAGCGCGGCGCCTTCACTGGAGCTGTGGAGTCGCGTAAGGGATACTTCGAGATAGCGGACAGCGGGACGCTCTTCCTGGACGAGATCGGCGACATGCCGATGCCCACGCAGGTGAAGCTGCTCAGGGTCATCGAGACCGGAGAGTTCATGCGCGTAGGCTCTTCCTCTGCACAGACCTCGGACGTGAGAGTAATCGCCGCATCGAACAAGCCACTTGAGGAACAGGTAGCGAAAGGATACTTCCGGCAGGACCTGTATTTCCGGCTTCATTCGGTCAGTCTCTATATCCCGCCGCTCAGGGAGCGCCGCGAGGACATACCGCTCTTCGTCGAGAAATTTGCGAAAGAATTCGTCGGCCGCAACAAAATTAATTTTCTCGGCTTTACGCACGACGCCGTTGAGGTGCTCGCGGCACTTGAATGGCCGGGCAATGTGCGTGAGCTGAAGAATCTTGTCGAAAGCGTGATCGTGCTCGAGCGAGGCAACCAGGTGAATTCTGCGGTCTTGGAAAAACACCTACCGAAATCGGAGAACATTTATGTGGGGGGAACGACGAGCAGATTTCTCCCGGTACGGGTTGATAAGACGCCCGAAGAATCCGAACGCGAGCTCATCCTTCGGGCGCTTTGGGAGATCAAGAACGACATAGTCGACCTGAAAAGTCTTGTTAGCCCCGGTGTGGCAGGGAGAAATCTTTCGCTCCCGGTGCCGCAGCATCTGCCGGAAGGCGGATTGCTGGAGGGCGATTCTTCTGACGGTAAAGAGCTCAATCTCGAGGAAATGGAGAAGCATCTCATCAAGACGGCGATCCAGAAATATCACGGCAACAAGAGGCTTGCCGCGGAGGCACTCGGGATAAGTATGCGCTCTTTGTATCGCAAACTTCAAGAATATAAATTAAGGGATGTTTGATGAAGAAATGCGCCATTTTAGCGCTTCTGGTGGCTTTCAGCGGCTGCACGTACTCCTTTCGCGGAGCATCGCTTCCGCCAGGGGTGCACACGGTCGCGGTTCAGGTATTTGACGATAAGAGCGGTTTCGGAGACCCTAGTCTCAGAGTCAATTTGACCAATATGCTGACGCAACAGCTCATTTCGGACAATACTCTTCAGGTTGCAAACATGTCGGCGGCTGATGCCGCCGTGATCGGGACGATCAACAGTGTATCCACACAGCCTGCCGCGGTAAACGGTAACGAGCAAGTCGGCAAGTGGCAGATCACCGTGAACGTCTCGGTGAAGTTTGAAAATCTGAAAACGCAGAAGATAATCTGGACAAAGGATTTCTCCGACTGGGGCGAGTACGATCCCAGCGCGGGCCCGTCAAACAGAGACCTCGGCCTCGGTCAGGCAGAAGATAAACTGAGTCAGGATATTTTGTTAGCATTGGTAACGAATTGGTAAATATCAGCCGGAAGAAATTCCGCGAAGGAGTAATAGAAGATGTCACCGCGCGTTGAAGACGCACTTTTAATTCTTTACATAGTCGCATTGAGTTTCCCGTTCATCTTCGGGTCGAACGGATTTTTGATGATATATTATTATTTCCGTTATAGAAACCGGCAGGTCGCGCAGAAAGGCGAATTGAAGGAGATCCCCGTTGTCACGGTGCAGATCCCCGTTTACAACGAGCTGTATGTCGTGAACAGGGTGATCGACGCGGTCTGCTCGCTCGATTATCCCAAGGACAAAATGGAAATACAAGTGCTCGACGACTCTACCGACGAGACCACAACGATCATTGGCCGGAAGGTCGCTGAGAAATCGATGATCGGCTTCGACATCAAGCATATCCGCAGGGGCAGCCGACAGGGTTACAAAGCAGGCGCTCTGAAATTCGGCCTTGAACAGGCGAAGGGTGAGTACGTCGCGATATTCGATGCCGACTTCATCCCGCGCACTGATTTCCTGAGGAGAACTCTTCCGTACTTCGCGAATTCGAAAGTCGGCCTGGTCCAGACAAGATGGGAGCACATCAACAGCGACTACTCTCTCCTCACGCGCGCGCAGGCGATCGCACTGGACGGACATTTCGTGATCGAGCAGCAGGTGAGGAACAAGGCTGGTTTCTTTATCAACTTTAACGGCACGGCGGGGATATGGCGCCGGAGCTGCATCCTGGAGTCCGGGAACTGGGAGGCCGACACGCTGGCCGAAGATCTTGACTTGAGCTACCGGGCACAGCTTCTGGGATGGCAATTTGTCTTCATGAAGGATTATACTTCACCCGCGGAGCTGCCGGCCGACGTGAACGGTCTCCGCTCGCAGCAGTTCAGGTGGACCAAGGGTGCTATCGAAGCCGCAAAGAAGATCCTCCCGAGAGTGTGGAGGTCCAAGCTTCCGCTGCGGGTCAAGCTGCACTCCACCATTCACCTCACCGCAAGCCTGGTCTACCCGTTCGTCCTCATGATCGGCATACTGCAGGTCCCGGCAGTCTTCATCAAGCATACCGGGGCTTACGATGCGACCTTCATGCTCATGGGAGGTTTCATATTCGCTTTCTTCGGCTCGTTTTTCTTTTACCTGTACAGCCAGAAGGACGTTTACAAAGACTGGCGAAGACGAATATACCTCTTCCCGGTATTCATGGCTGGCAGCATGGGTTTGTCAGTTAACAATACAAAAGCGGTCATCGAAGGTTTGCTCAACAAAAAGTCCGAGTTTGTACGGACCCCGAAGTACGGCTTCACCGGCAACAACGGTTCGTGGGCGGACAAGAAGTACACACAACGGAAGATCAACTGGGTCTCCATTGCCGAGTTCGTCCTCGCGCTGTACTGCCTCGGTGGCATCGTCTTATCGATCGTAGATCTCGAGATAGCTGCCGTTCCTTTCCAGCTGCTGTTCTTCACGGGGTTCGGGTCTGTTTCGTATCTTTCGATCAAGCAGGCAATTCTTGCAAGAAAGACTTCTGTTAAACTGGCCCCCAAGGCGCAACCTGCGGCAGAGCAAATTGTCAAATAACCCGAACAGAGACTGCGCACCGTTCCCGGGCGGGACGGATGCAGGCGTATCGGGCTTGAAGAGGATTCTCCTCGTTTCATAGTGGCAATGAACTTTCAATATGGCGGTAAGGACCTTGTCCTTCTTCAGTATCTTGAAGAGCGGTTGCGTAAGGATCCGGGATCCTCGTTCTTCGCGATGCTTTCATACTTTTACCTGGAAATAGGTAAAGTCGCGGAAGCGTTGTCGATAGCACAGCGAGGGGTTATCGTGCACCCGAATTATTCAACCGGCCACGCCGTCCTGGCCATGGCGATGACGCGGGCTGGGTTTTACAGGGACGCGAGGAAAGAGCTTCTAAAAGCCGCGGACCTGCATCCCGGTTCGAAGATGATAGAGTCGCTCGCTGCCGAAGTGGAAAGACAGGAGCAGGCGGACTCCATCGGGAGAAAGCTTGCCGACCAATACCGCAAGACGGCCGGCAGCGATATCATGAAGACAGTCGAAGAGACCCTCAAGGCGAATCCGATCAAGTCAACTGATGAAGACCTGCTTATACCGGGGCTGGAGTCGATAGTCGGCGAGGACTTGTCCGGACTGCCGCCCAAGTTTGTGAAACCGGCTCAAGCTGCCGAACCGCCGGAGATTGTACGGGAACCGCAGGGTTCGACCGTCGAGCCGGGTGATGAGTCGAGAAACGCACGGGAGATTATCGACAAGGCTACGCGCGAGTTTGAAGACAAAATAACCGTCGACCCTGGCCGGGCGGAAGCGACGCCGGACACCTCCACCTCGGAGCCAGAAGAGACCGTGGAGTTTGACATCGAAGCCCTGGCGCGGGAACTTGATTCCGCCGGCCCGATAAAGCCTACTGAGGAAGCCCCGCGGGATCGTGAAGAAGACAAAGGAATCGAGTTGACACCGGAGATTGTGACTGATACCCTGGCGATGATTTTCGAGCAGCAAGGACAGATAAACACCGCGATCGAGGCGTACAATATTCTGATGAAGAAGAAACCCGACCAGGCGGAACGATATCGCAAGAAGATTGCGGAGCTGGCGGCCAGGGCAGATGGGAAGGCTTGAAGGCGTGAGCCCCGCCGAGGCGCGGCGGGATACCTCCGAGAAGAACCAGTACGTGCGGCGAATGTTCAACAATATCTCCCGCCGGTATGATTTTCTGAACCATTTTCTCAGCGCGGGTATAGATCGCCGCTGGCGCCGGCGCGCGATAGAAATTTCCCGGCTCGGAGCGGGCAATTCATTTCTCGATGTCGCGTGCGGTACCGGGGACCTCTCCGTCGAGGCCGCTGGTGTGAACCCCGGCAGAATCGTCGGCATAGATTTCGCCGAGAATATGCTCCGGGGTTTCCAGGTCAAGAAAACGAAACTTGGGCTCGACGGCAAAGTGGAAATTGTTCAGGCGAGCGCGGAGGAGCTCCCCTTTCCGGACGAATCATTCGATGTCACCGCGGTCGCGTTCGGGGCAAGGAACTTCGGAGATCTTCGGAAAGGCTTGATTGAAATGCGGCGCGTGCTCAAGACCGGGGGAAGGATCGTCGTGCTCGAATTCTCCAAACCCAAGAGATTCCCGGTGAAGCAGCTTTACTTTTTTTATTTCAGAAGAATACTTCCCTTTGTCGGCCGGATAATTTCAGGCGACAAGGGAGCGTACGTGTATCTCCCGAATTCGGTCTCAGCTTTTCCCGACGGCGCGAACTTTGTGGAAGTCATGCGCAGCTCCGAGTTCAAAGACGTGAGCTCGACCATCCTGACTTTCGGCATAGCCACCGCATACTGCGGGATGAAATGAGGGAGACGTTATTGTTCTTCTTATCGGCACGGTGTTCCTGACATGGATGAAGTTGTAGATATAGTTACTACGGATTTTGACGTCATCACCGACCGGTGGGTGGGGACGATAGGTTCGCTGCCAAAATATTTCGGGAGCGCTCAGATCCCGTTCTTCAAAAGCCAGATCACGGAACTTCTTCGCTGTATCCTCGACTTGCTCGAAAGCCGCGGTCCTTCGCGGCTCGTGAAATTCACCGAAAGAATCGTCAAGCCGCCGTACAACGGACTCCTCACGCTCACCACCGTGCATGAGACCTTCCTGCTTGGGGAAGACGCAATCCTATCGGTGGTACGCGAGAAGATGCGGGACCAGGACCGGCTGTTCGAGTATTCACGGCGCATCGACGGCTGCTTCCACGAGATTATTTACGAATACGCCAACGCGTACCAGGCATACCAGAGCGAGGTCGGCGCGAGGAGGCGGAAGGTGATCGAAAGACAGAGGGAGACCCTGCTTCGGTTCACCGGCGCACTAGGATCGGCGAACGCCTATGACGAGGCACTTCGTGCCGCGGCCGCTATAGTCAGGGAGGAATCGAAGGCCAACGCGGTAGAGTTCTTCGCGTTCGACCAGAACACGCAACAGCTCGTGTTCAGGTTTGCCGTACCGGAAAGCGTTCCTACGGCCGGCGGCGATTTTCTGAGCGCGCTCGCCAGGCAGTTCGGAAGCGAATCCAGCGCGCGCCGGAGTTATGCCGTGATGCAGGAGGTATTCGGGCACCGGAGGCTCATATTGATGCTTCCAGTTTCCGCCGGGGACTCGCTTATCGGCCTCCTCCTCCTTGCTTATCCGTCGGTGCCGCTCAGGGAAAGCAGCGTGGTAGACCTCCAGGAAGAGAGCATGAACATACTCCTCGCGATGGTCGACCAGCTCGGCTACGGACTCAAACGCTTTCTGCTCGAAGAAGAGGTTACTTCAAAGGCCCACTACATCTCGATATTGACGGAGAATTCGGCGGACGCTATCGTCGGACTCGACGTCGGGGGGATGATCGTATCCTGGAACAAAGGTGCCGCGCTTCTCTTCGGAATGCAGCACAACGAGGTGACCGGACAGCCGTTTTCTGTCCTGATGCCGATGGAGAAGAAGCTGATCGGCGACGACGAAGTAATCCTGAAGCGCATCCGCGACGAGGGAGTCGTCAAGAACTACGAGCTCGATTGCGAGACGAAGTCCGGGCAGAGGATAATCGTCAGCCTTACCGGGACGGTCCTGCAGGACGAGCAGGGGACATTCATCGGAACTGCGCTTATCATGCGCGACGTGACGCAGATTAAGCAATACGAATTGGAGCTTCGGCAGACCGAGAAACTCTCCTTCATCGGGCAGATTTCGACGGGCATCGCCCATGAGATCGGGACACCGCTGAACATAATACTCGGAAATGCCGAGTACCTCATGATGGACATGAAATCAGGGGAGCGGGATTACGACGAGCTTAAGATGATAATCGGGGAGACGAACAGGATCGCGAAGCTGATCCAACAGCTGCTCGATTTTGCCCGCCCCAAGAGGATGAGGGCGAAGCAGGTACTGTTGAATTCAGAGGTTGAGAGCGTCCTTCGTCTCCTGAAAAACCAGCTTGACAAGTCAGCGATCAACCTGTCGCTGGAACTTGAGAATGATCTCCCATATGTCTTCGGGGACGCTGCCCAACTTCAGGAAGTTTTCGTAAATTTAATCGTAAATGCCATCCATTCCATGGAAAAAGGAGGAAAGCTTACCATCTCCACGGCTTCAAAGGGAGGGCCCGACGAAGGCACGGTCGAGGTGACAATCTCGGATACCGGCTGCGGGATTCCTGATGACAACCTGGAAAAGATTTTCAACCCGTTCTTTACAACCAAGGAAGTGGGAAAGGGAACGGGGCTTGGCCTGGCTATTACACAGAGAATCGTCCAGGATCACAAGGGGACGATCTCGGTTGACAGCTCGGTCGGTAACGGCACAATGTTTAAATTGAGTTTCCCGGTTTACGCCGCAGAGGTTCTGCGCGACGGGCATACTTGAGCATTCAATAATCCGGTCCATCGGGACCTAATCGGAAATAGACATGAGAGCAGATATTTCAATATTGGCAGTCGACGACGACGTTAACATGCTGGCTATGCTGGAGAAGTTCCTCAGACGTGCGGGCTACACGGTTGACACAACCTCCGACAGTACAAAGGCTTTGTCGCTCGTCGAAGACAAGAACTATGACATCGTGATCACCGATATCCAGATGCCACGCACTTCAGGTATGGACCTGCTGAAACGGGTGAAGGACCTTCAGAAGGACACAATGGTTGTGATGATAACCGCCTTCGGGTCCGTCGATTCGGCCGTGAACGCGATGAAAGCCGGCGCATACGATTACGTCAGCAAACCATTCAACATCGACGAGATACTCGCCCTGCTCGAGCGCGCGACGCAACAGCGGAGGCTCCAGCGGGAGGTGGAGTTCCTAAGACAGGAGGTCGAACAGAAGTATTCCTTCTCCAATATCATCGGCAGGAGCAAGCCGATGCAGGACATCTTCTCCCTGATCCAGAGAATTTCCCACGCGCGCAGCAACATCCTCATAACGGGAAGAAGCGGAACGGGTAAGGAACTGATCGCCAAGGCGATCCACTACAACAGCGACAGGAAGGGGATGCCGCTTGTGGCGGTCAATGGCGGCGCGATACCCGAAGCGCTTCTGGAAAGCGAGCGTTTCGGGCACGAAAAGGGTGCGTTTACCGGCGCCATCACCTCGAGACGAGGGCTCTTCGAGACTGCTAACGGCGGGACACTATTCCTCGACGAGATCGGCGATATGCCGCTCGGATCGCAGGCAAAATTACTCAGGGTGGTGGAAACCGGCGAAGTGCGCCCGGTTGGAAGCGACGACGTCAAGAAAATCGACGTGCGCGTGATTGCCGCAACACACCGCGAACTGAAGGAGATGGTGAAACACGACCAGTTCAGAGAAGACCTGTTCTACAGGCTGAACGTTATCTCGATTCAGGTGCCGGACCTCAAGGACAGGACCGAAGATATACAGATACTGACAGATCACTTCATGAAGAAATACGGAGACCAATTCGGCAGGGAGAAGATCCAGGTAACGCGCGAGGCGATGGCCTGCCTCATGCGCTACTCGTGGCCCGGAAACGTTCGCGAACTCGAGAACGTGATAGAGCGAAGCATAGCTCTGTCAGGTGGAGATATAATTGATTGCAAGGATCTGCCGGAGCACTTGTTCCAGATGAAGTCGACTGATCTCATTGACGACCTCGCCTCCGACAGCATGCCTCTCTCCGAAGTGGAGAAGCGTTATATCGTGAAGGTATTGCAGCGTACCAACTGGCACCAGTCCAAGGCTGCACAGATTCTCGGCATCGACAGGAAGACGCTTTACAGGAAGATCAAAGAGTATAACCTGATGCAGGGGTAACCCCGCATCCGCTGGATCTCCCTTACGGGGTGATGTCGTTTTCAAGTTGGAACCGCGTGATAGCCCGCAAGCGCAATTCCCATACGGCCAGGGGAGCGGTGGTACAACTCCCTCACGGCCTGAGATTAGAGATTAAAATCTGTATCGAAACCCAACGGCGCCATCGACATCGATGTCGAAAATCCTGCCTGCCGGGATCAGCGGCCCGGATTCCACAAAATATTCAAGCCGTGAGGCCCCGGGAGTAATAGTGATTCCAAAAATCGCCCGGCCTCCGACGTTGAATCTGTTATCCTCATTCGAGGCAAAGCTTTCCCTGTGCGGTTCCCTCGTGTAAAACGAATTGATACCCTTCGCAAATGCCACGGCGAGGCCAGGACCGGCATACTCCCCAATTATTCTTGAATCAAACGCGTGGAATCGCCAGACGTAATCGAGCTGAAGTCTGGGAGAACCGAAGTAGTCTGGCCCAAACCCGACATCGACCGCCACCGTGGTGCCGATGGGATACCTCATTGTCGCGCCCAGCGGATCACCTAATACTCCGCCAATGCTCACGGCTCTGTCACTTATTGCCTGCGCAGACACGATCCCGTTTGCGAGCAAAGTGACCATGAAAAGTATGCCGACAAGGCCGTTAATTCTACTATGAATTGTGATATTCACAATCCTTATATAACCCTATTGCTCCGGGAAAGTTCCATCAGATCGG
>JAJYGB010000204.1 GCA_021785235.1 Bacteroidota bacterium | reverse complement strand
CGCTGGTCGGATGGGTTGATCATCACGATGTACCCTCTCTCGGCATCGAGATGCGCCATGGCCGTCTCGAGTACCTGCTCCAGCAATTCCCCCTCATCAAGAATTGAGTTTATCCGCTGGGCGATCTCGTAAAGAACGGCGAAATTATCTCTCTGTTGTTCCGGCATTATCTCCTCTTTATGGCACCACGAAAGATGCCTCTTTCGACCGGGAGCTGTTACCGTAGTCGTCGAATACGGTTACGGTCCAGAAATATGTTCCCGATCCGAGAGACCCCGGGTAATTGAATGAAACATATGTTGAGCTCAGGCCGGCCTGAGACCACGCGACCGTCTGGATGCCCGTGCTCGTGTCGATATGAACGATCTGCAGCTGATAAGTATAATCGTAAGAGATGGTTGGCGGATTCCATTCAAACACAGGTGACGGAGTCGAAGACTGGAGACTGGTCGGGGAGGTAGGGACAGCTTCCGGCTCGATGATGCGCGAGACATAGAAGGGTCCGCTCTCTCCCCTGCCGTTCTCGTGGTCGGCCGCGGAGATAGTGAACTCTTTTCCTACAAGCCATTGGAGGTCCTGGTTCGGAAGCTGAGAGGCATCGATGACTACCTGATAATTACTTCCCGTAGTGCGGGTCAGAAGGAAGGAGAGAGAGTCCACCTGCACTTGCACCGTCGAGTCGATTATATCCAACTGGCCGTCCGGATCTGACACGCCGGCCGTAACCGTGGCGGAATAAATCGGACCCGGCCACCAATGGTCTATTTTGCTTGTGACGACCTGCGCGCCTGTGATCTGGGGAAGTGCGTCTATATGAATAGTCGTGTCGACGTTCCCTCCTACCGGTAGATTCAGATACAGCGTATCCGGGAGATATGCGGGCTTGGAAATCACGACAGTAATCTTCCCGGAGGGAGCGTTCGCAATACTGAAGCTCCCGTTGGAAGCGGTCAGCTGGGCGACGCCGTTCTGTCCTACTGTCACAAGCGCATTCGATATTCCGGCGTACGGAAGGCTCAGACTGAGCACCTTGCCGGTAACCCTCCCCTGCGTTTTATAATTCGGGGAATTAGGGTCCAGCGGATTGTCATGCGGGGCATCGGGGGCGCATCCCATCTGAATGAACGCAAGACCACCCAGTATCAAGACAACTCCTATCAGACTCCTCATTCTCTCCTACTTAGTCATGTTATTTTATCAACGAAGGGGCCCAAAATCAAGGGTCACCACGGTGGAAATTGACGTTACTTGAAATCGA
Organism: Bacteroidota bacterium; assembly: GCA_021785235.1. The sequence goes on along the minus strand of JAJYGB010000204.1, from coordinate 10,275 downwards.
TGGAGGTTCCGCGTATCAGAGACATGAGAATGGTTACTGGGGATAAAAGAGATCCGGAACGGGTGCGCACAACACACCATGCCGATCCGAATTATCGGAAGTGATTGGAAACTGGAGAGCGCCCGGTTACTTGGCCCGAATGACTTTCACAAGCGAACCGGCAACAGCATTGAGGACTTCGTCGGAATTATAAAACCCACTGTCGATTTTCCCGCGTATATCCGTCAGCTTGCTCTGGATCTGCGCGTCGTGAAGCCTCTTTGCCTCAGGCGAAAGTTCAACCTTATCGCTGACACTCCCTGCAGAATTTTCTTCTCCCGGAGAAGTCTTGTCTGTTGATGCGTTCACTTTCTTCTTAACTTCCTTCAAGTTTTCTAGGCTGAGACCCGGGTCAATAGGGCTAATGGCCATAGCGTCCTCCTTGTATCTTATCGCGCTCATTATTGAATTGGGAGATGTCCCGTCCGGAATAATCATGTGTCGGACCGGAATGCCGCATTACCGCGTAGGCCGCAATTTTTCTTGCGCCTTTCATCGTGGCTAGCTCCTTCATCAACGCTGAAAGCCTGGCATTTATGCTGCCGGCCGCTTCAGACACGTCATTTTCGATGTTTTTCATGATGAGAGCCATCTCATCTTTTACATCGGAATTCGCGAGCGTAACTTTAGCGTCCTTCAATCCCCGGAGCGCCTCAATCAATTCCACCCGCTGACCTGTCAGTCTCATCGATTCCTCGAGTTTGCCCTCTTTCACTTTTTCCCTGATAAGAGAGGCGTTCTTTGCCAAATCTCTAATGATTTCCTGTGCTTTTTCTTCACCGCTCATTTTAAACTCGATTTCCTTCTGCAACCCGAAATTAGGTTTTTCATCAACCACCGGTAGTGGAAGACGAGGTGGAAGAACTGCTTGAAGAATACATGCTGTTCCAGATGCTGTTGAGCGAGTTCTGAGTATTGGTAAGCTGTATGAGCATCGACTCGTAAGCGGTGAATTGCTGCCGCATGGCGTCCGCCTGGATATTGATACTCGACTGCATCGCGCTTATCTGGTTGTTCATCGCGGTGACCTGGTCCTGAGCACCGCTGATTTTCTGGTCCATTACGCCGCCGGCGTTCGCAAACTGCTTCATCAGCGTATTCATCTGGACGGCAACACCGTCGGATGAGTTGAACAGATCCGATACGGCATTCGGGTTCGAACTGAGCACGCTTGTCAACGTTGACTGGTTGCTGATCGTAAGCGTGCCGTCGGAATTGAGAGTGATGCCGATGGAGCTCAAGTCGGTCGGGTTACCGCTCTTGACCGAGGATACATCACCCATTGCTATGTTCTGCATGGACAGTTGCAGGTTCATGAAGCTCACATCTCCCGCAAATGGGCCACGCAACAACGTCGTCGGGTCGGTCTTCAGGTTATTTTGCAGTGTGGTCATGGCCGTATTGTACGCGTTGATGAAATTCTGTATCGTGGTCTGTACCGACGACGTGTCCGACGTGATCGATAGGTTGATGGGATTTGCCCCTGACACTTGCGTACCTGCCAGGTTGAGCGTAACTCCGGCAAGCACGTCCGTGATAGAATTCGTGCCGCGCACAATCGGGATACCGTCCATTGTGAAATTCGCGTCGAGGGAGCTGACGGAGCTGTTTACAAAACCCGCGCCTGTGGCACTTGACGCAGTTCTGCCGCTGATCACGCTGCTCGTCCATCCGACGTTTTGCGCGAGAGTGCCGGTTACGTCAGCTACGCTTATCGCGTTAGCAGAGCCACTGTTCTTACTCGTAAAGACGAGTCTCGCTGTCGAGCTGGTATCGTTCACCACCGAAGCGGTGACGCCGATGCCCGCGTTGTTCACCGCCGCCGCCATATTTGCCATGACTGTCGCGTTTGTGTCGCCCGCGCTCACGTTCACGTTGACGTTCGTGGCGGTGCCGTTGACGGTCACTGAGAAAGTGAAGGCCCCCGCTCCGGTTGCTGTCGATATATCTGTACCGCTTTGCGTAAGCTGACCCGAGACAAGCGTATCGTATTTCGCGAGCTGGCTCACCTGTAGCGTGTGAGTCCCGGAGACAGCAGAATTACCCGCCGTAGCGTTTGCGACGGTCGAGTCCGAAGACGTAACGGCCTTCGCGGCGAGGGGAGTAAGAGAGCCGGCCTGGGCCAGACTGTTCGCCTGGGTCTGCAGGGCCGACAGTTTCTTCTCGAAATCCTGGTAGAAGGTGATTTGCGAGTTTACCGTCTGCTGCTGGGCCTGCAGTTGGTAAACAGGCGTACTGATTGATTGGACGTATTGTTGTACCAACTGGTCGACGGCGGTGGACGACGAACCCGAGGACGCGGATGAGACCGAGTATGACATTGTCTTATCTTTCGAATTCTATGATAGCTTGAAAGCCTGTGCCCACGCGGCACGCAGTTCACTGATCACGGTGATAACCTCCTCAAAGTCGCCCTTTCTGCTTCTCGTCTGGCAATACCTGTAGAGGCGGAAGAAACCCAGGGCTATTTCATTGTAGTCGAAGTTCAGCGAAGCAATAAGCTGTGCCAGTCCCGCGTTGACTTTTTCCGCGTCGCCGCGTTTGGATTGGACTATCACATAGTCGTACAGCTTGAGTATCAACTGTACCGGCGAGAAGCTCATTAACTCATTTTGTTTGTAGCCTGACAGTGGGTTTTTCGGCTTATATGCTAAAGCTTCCATTGATTCACCTCGCGTTAAGGTGAGAGGGCACTCCGCCTGTTTGGCGGAGTGCTTCTCTCAGACCGATTATTGGAACAGTTTCAGAATTCCACTGGGCGTGGTATTCGCCTGTGCCAACTGAGCCATAGCTGTTTGCTGCAGTATCTGCAGCTTTGTCGCGTTAACCTGCTCTTTCGCGAGGTCGGCATCCATTATTGCACTAGTTGCCGATTCAACGTTCGTGACCGAAGTGTTAAGCACCTGCTCCTTGAAGCTCAATCGAGACTCCAGCGATCCGACGTACTGCAACACCTGAGAAACGGTGTTGATAGCGGCGTCTACGCTCGAAAGAGTAGCGCCGACTCCGATGTTCGTCGTGTTCAGCGTACTGAGTCCAAGAGCGGATGAATCGACGGCCGTTGAGATACTAACCGCGAGGGTGTCACCGCTGTCGGCGCCAACCTGGAACGATTTTCCGGTGAAGGTGGTGTCGATCAGAGCCTGACCGTTGAACTTTGTCTGGGAGATCGTTTGGCCGATTTCGTTCATGTAATCGTTCACCTGAGTGACGATCGCCTGAAGTTCATCGGAACCAAGACCGGCGTTTCCAGCTTCCGTGACCAGCGTTTTCACGTTGATCAGGATGTTGTTGATCGCCTGCAGTCCGCCTTCAGCCGTGGAAAGGACGCTCTGCGCGTCGGTGACGTTTGTAAGGGCCTGGCTAAGGCCGGCTGAACGGGCTTGCAACTTCGTGCCGATCGTGTACCCGGCAGGATCGTCCCCTGCGCTGTTGATACGCTTACCGGTCGCGAGCTGAAGCTGCGCAGTCTGAAGCTGTTGGTTAATATTACTCAACGCGTTGTACGCGTTCAAAGCGCCGATGTTCGTCGCTATGCGGAAGCCATCCGATGTGCTCATGGTATTACCTCCATGTTGTTTTTCGCGCGGCGTCCTTGCCGCAAGAGGAGTCCTTCTGCTAAGGCTACGGCGGCGCTCCTCTCGCCACCATGCCTGCACGCCGAACTGCCTGCCTTCCCGGAAACGCTTCGTGCCGGAGGCCTCAGCACACGGGCGTGCCTTAGCATTAGTATCGGATTAGCCTCGATGAACTTTAGGCGCCTTGAGGCAGGAATACCGCAGAACAAGCGCCCTACGGAGGGTATTCAGATCCCCAACAGTTCCTTGCAGGCCTTTATGAGGTGCTCAAGCTGAATATCAAGCCGGAGACTTCCATCCTGCCTTTGTTTGATTCTAAGAAGCTCTTCATATCCTTCCGAGATTCTGTTCATCGACAGGAGACTTACGGCCACGACATACATTGAAATGCTGTTGGCGGGATTGTACCCGAGGCTCTTGCGGGCGTATTGTATCGCCTCTTCGTTCCGGTTCTTTTCGAGCGCAAGCTGGGAAAGTTTCGTGTAGAATCGCTCCAGTACCGGTGCCCCCATCGATTCATATTCCAGACGCAGGACATTCTTCAATTCGTTGTAAGCTTCGTCCCGTCTTCCCATGCTCATCAGAGTCACCCCGAGCTGATAGTGCAAATATGGATTCCGCGGTGAAGACGAGACTGCATTGCTCAGTATCCCGAGATTTCTTTGTGCCCTGTTCCCCTTTCCCTGGGCCATTCCACTCGAATAGCCGTGGTGCACAATCATTAAATCGGCGGCCTGTACGACACCGCCGTTCTTCTCTATGGACTGCCTGATCTGTTCGTGAATCGGCATGACATACCGGAATTCTTTCTTGTTCCTGAACAGCCTGACAATTTTCACGTCTTCAAATTTGAGGATGTCCGTTTCAGGCATCGGGCTCCTGACGACAAGTTCGAACCCGTCCGCGTTCGATGTCTTCACGACATCTTTTATCCTCGCACGGGTATCATCCGGAAGTTCCTCGTCGGCGTCAAGCACGAGCACCCAATCGCCCGACGCCGCTTCGAGGGCGAAATTGCGGGCTTCCGAAAAGTCGTTTTGCCAGGGGTAACTGAGGACCCTGGCCCCGTGCCGTCTCGCGATATCGGCGCTGGAATCGGTTGACCCGGTATCCACGATTATCATCTCGTCGGCGACACCTTGTACGCTCTCCAGACATTTGTCAAGAGAAGCTTCCTCGTCTTTAACGATCATACACAGCGAAATCTTAGGTTCCATAGACGCTCATCTCCGATCTTCCCGGTCATCAGGCCTGGTTCGGGAACTATCTGTGTAAGTAGCTCCGGACTGACTCCTCCTCGAGCGGGCGCAGCGCAATATGATCCACGCCCTCCGATTTCTCTTCCCCTTCACGATTAGTCAAGAGAACTGTCACGCATCCAGGCTGGGATTTTTTTATCTGCCTGCATAGCTCCCTTCCGTTGATCGAAGGGAGGCTGAGGTCAATAAATGCGACATTAAACTTCTCGGCTTCGAATATCCTCGCGGCTTCAACGGCATCTCCGGCCACCCTGAGGCGTGAGAAGACCTGTAAAAGATTCTGCGACTCCTCTTCCACCAGCTTCTTGTCGTCTTCGACCAGGATAGCGCTCACGACATCCTCACCGGCAGCCTCGATTGCCTTCACTTCGCAAACATCCATGGTGAGTTCGTTTCCGAGCGCCCTCGAATCAACCCTGTATCCCAGCTTCTCAAGCTTAGAAATCAGAGTTTGCACGCTCGGGCTCCGTTTGACCTCGTTGTCGTGGAGAATTTCATTCTCGCCGCCGGTGAGCCTGATGCTTACATGTTTTCCTTTTCCCTCGGCGGCCTCGTTAGGACTGGGCTGTGCGGTCATCATGAGTACTTCACACTCGCCCGCGCCGGCTATCATAACGAAATTGGCGAACAAATCTTTCAGCAGGTCGAAAGCTGCCTGATCGGCTCTGAATTCAGTCAGTGCGGAGGCGTCGAATTTCCTGATTTTGCCCGCTGTCCCACCAGAGTCGATGACCGCGGTCCTGACCCCCTCGAACAGCTCGTCCTGGTTCCGCGCAGAATAATCGAGGTCGATGGACATCTCCTTCGCGGCCGACGCGAGGTGGAGCCTGATCTCCTGCATTACCTTTTCGTCGGCAACCACGAAGGAAAGTCGTGAGAGGACACTGTCGATTTCAATTCGCGCGTTCCTCAGCGAGCCAGGTATCCTATCCACCGTCTCCCGCAGCTTGCCGAACTCTTCTTTTGCCCTGTCCAGCCTCGAGCGCAACGTGGCCGTTTCGCTCTGGGCGGCGGGGAGCTTCAGCGCGAATATGCTCCGGATCTTGTCGACCGCGAGCTCGACCATCGTCCGCGACAGCGGGTCGCGCGGACACCGGATCGTGACGACGCCGAGCCCGACATTCATGAAGTTCGCCATGTATAGCGCGGGGTCCGCGCCCTCTTTTTCGACAACTTCCATCGGCCGACCCATCCTCGACGGTTCCTCCTCCGCCTTGACCACCACGCTCGCCTCGCTGCTTTTCAGAGCGAGCGAATCACCGAGGACTTTAACAACCTCGTCCGGAGTCATTGCTCTCGACAACCGCGTCATGAACTCGCCCATCATCTTCGAATTGTCCAGAAGCTGGGCCGACACTTTCGCCTGTCCCTCCGTCGCTCTCTTCGACTCCAGGATATCGAGCGCCACCGAGGATATCGCGTTCAGCTCCGACGGCGCGGGTGAAACGCCGACGAACCTAAACACAAGGGCCAGTTTCTGCGGCCTGGATTTTACGGCAAAATAAGTTCCTTCGGCCGTCCGCATTTCAGCGGACTCGAGCTGGTTCGCGGGAGAGAGTGCGCCGAATTTTGTCCCGGGCACCGACAACACGCCGGGCATAGTTCCGTTGGAAGCCAGCAGCGTCATCGATGCACCATTGATCGAATAGATCCCGGCGGACTCGCCCCCGAAGATCTGCCTCAGCAAATCGATCGACCTGCGCGAAGTATCCTCAAACGAACCGACTCCGATTCCGGTCAATCCGACAATTGCTCTTGTCACTTTCCCGCTGTCTTCAAACTTCTTCTCGGCGGACCTGCGCGCGTGCAGCCCAGCAGCTGTGGAGGAGGCCGCCTTCAGGACCTTTCCGAGGTCTTCAAGGTATTGCGATGAGACGGCGTTGTTCGGCAGAGCGATGGAGGCAAATCCGAACGCGTCGCCAACTGCCGTACTCTGCAGCAGAAGGGCCGAATCACCCGCCGATATTACATTCATGAATGTAGTGTCAGGTACCTCTACTTTTGACAGCACTCCTCCCTGCCGGATCGCCGTAATATCGCTTTCACCCAGGCTGAGCGACAACGACGGTTCGATTTTTCCGGTTGCCGTAGCCATGAGGTAGACGTCGCCCGTTTCCTTTGCCGCGAGTACCGTCCCGGTGCCGATGACCCTGGCGTCGACGTAGCCGTCGTTCTTAAGAAGGTCGTTCAGCCCCTGGAGTATACCGTCGAACCTGTCGGCCGCCGAGAGAGCTCTGAGGATTTCCTGCCGTCTCTTCAGCCGGTCGATCTCCGCGCGCTGCTCAATCTCCACGTTCACCAGCCTGAAGCGGTACACCGTCGTACCGCCGACGGAGGTTGTCTCCACTCGATAGAAGTCACCGTTGAGCTCACCGATATCGTCGCGGTTCACGACGCCCATCCCGGCAAGCATTTTACCGGGATCGACAGGCTCATCGAGTCTGACGGAGAGCGTGTTCCTGGCGGCGACGTTAGCCGCATGCACCACGCCGTTCTCGACGACGAAGATGGGCTCCTTCGCCAAAGACTCGAGTGTATTGTTGAGCAGACCCTGCGCGGTGCGGAGCTGCTGCTTCAGGATCTCCTGTTCGGTGATGTCCTCGATGAATAGGAAGACCGTGTCGCCGGCGCCTGCGGCGCTGATATTTAAATATTTCCTGTCGGTGGTCCGGCACATTCGCATGACTATCCCGCCCGCGCGGAGCTCGGACTTGAACGTCTCCGGCGATTCACCGAGATAACGCAGGAACCCGTCGAAGCTCCTGTCCGAGGAGAGAAATTCCTTGAGGAGACTCCCGAACATGTCGTTCCATTTCGAGATCGTCTCTCCCTTAACGGCTGCGGTCGGAAGGAAACTGTTGAAAAGCCTCTCCGCTTCAACAATCGAATTGTGGAGTTCCCCCTCCGTCTTTCTGAGTTCGGTTACGTCGGTAAACGCAACAAAAAGGTCATCCCCGATTTTCCACCTTGATACGGAAAGCGCCCTCCGTTTCGCATCCACAACCTCGGAAACGGCCTCGTCATCGGAAAGCGGCTGGATCCCGTTTTGCGAAAGGAAGTCCCTGAATCGGTCCCCTTCGCGCGCTCCGAAAAGCCGGCCTGCCGATTCACTCGCCAGTTTTATCGTTCCGCCGGATACGAGCACCGTTGGGATCCCGGAGCTCCTGATGATCTCCCCGGAGTATTTATCGGCTTCCCCGGCGAGCCTTTCCGCCGTCGCCTTGTCGGCGCGAAGAGCATCGATTGTCCGTCCGAGCTCTCCCTGCAGCTCAACATCCGATGTGTTGTCCGCCAGATACACGACGGAGATTCCGCGCGCGCCGTCTTCTTTCCTCCGCACATTGACGTAAGCCCTGTAATTCCTCCCCGAAAGCCGCACGGAGGTGATGCCGTCTCCACCGGGGGGCACGTTCATCGCAAACTCGATAAAATCCCGGCGCTCCTCTTCGCCCAACAGGGACGAGAAGGACTGGCCCACCGGATTCACTCCCTCTCCTGCCAGCTGCCTCAGCACATCGTTAGCCTCGGTAATAACGCCGCGGTCATCCATGACCGCCGCGGGTATGGTCATCTCGTTGAACAGGAATAGGTGAGTGCTTTCCTTCTCCCGAAGCTCGTTCTTCAGCTTGATAAACTGCTCGTCGAACTTCGTCTCGAGTCCATGAAGTTTTCCCTTAACCCCGGAAAGGTAATGGGCCGCTTTCAGGAGAAATCCGAAGCGGCTCAGATCCTGCCGCACGGACAGGGGCTTCTCGGAAAGCAGAACCATCAGGGCAAAGTCCGCGGATTCGGTCTTGACGGACACCGTCGCTATCCAGCTGAAATTCAGATCGCGCTGTATCTTTCTGCACGCGGCGGATGACGTCATATCCCCGATCAGATGGAAAAGGTCGTCATACTCTGCATAAAGAAGCTCGAATATTTTCGCTCTGCCCCCGGTCAGAGGTATCTTGCCTGCCGACAGCCTGATCCCGGCCTTCACGAGAAGCGCGGGTATTTCATCCGGCTTTTCCGCCGAAAACTGTACGAGAGCCGCCGCATCTCCCGAACGCCTGAAAAGAGCGGCACTTCCGCTGAAAGCACGGCGTGCCGCTGAAATTATGGAGGTAATCGATTTATCAAGTTCATCCGCGGAGAGAACGTCAGAGAGCGCTGAGAAGAAAGCCTCCTGGAATCCGGCGGGATAATCGTCATGCCGGGTCGGGGGTGTTGTAGTGGTTCTTTTTTTCAGATTAATCATATAGGTGTGATTCGGGAATTTATATGAGAAAGTTTAGCGTGTGCGTTTGTTGAGTTTGGGTCTCCGGACTCGATCATTGTTTCGGTAAAGTGAAGTAGAAAGTCGAACCCTTTCCTTTACCGGCTGATTCCACCCATACGGTTCCTCCGCTGAGTTCGACGATTTTCTTTACAAAAGAAAGTCCGAGCCCGCTCCCTTCGACTTTCTCGGTGTCGCTCGACTTTACTCGCTGAAAGATCGCGAATATCCTTTCATGGAATTCCTGCTGTATACCGATGCCGTTGTCGCGGACGTAGAAGAGACAATGGTCTCCCTTGTCCTGGACTCCGATGGTAAGCAGCGGGTTCGCCTGGTCGCCGGTATATTTAATCGCATTGTCGATGAGGTTTGTGAAAACCCGCTCGATGTACCGGGTCACAATGTACAACTTCGGGAACTTCCCCTCCAGCGACACCTTTACCCTTTTCTCGGTCAGCCTGATCGAGAGGTCGTTCAGGACGCGTTCCACGAGCTCACCCACATCTGTCTCTTCAAGAACCGTTTCGACACTCCCGACCCTGGCCAGGTCGAGGAGGTCGTTGACCAGCGAGTGCAGGCGCGCTGAAGATGTCATTATCGCTTCTATCAGGACGTCCTGTTCCACCTCCAGATGACCGCTTCTCTTCAGCTCGCGGGCGAAACCTTCGATGACCAGGATTGGCGACTTCAGGTCGTGAGTGATCGCGTAAGTGAACTGCTGAAGCTCGCGGTTCTTGCTCTCGAGGAGTCTGGTTTTCTGTATGGTCTCTTCGTGAAGTCTCGAGTTCTCAATCGCGGCGCCGATCACGGTACCGATTCCTTCCATGATCTCGCGCTGCGAATCTTCAAGCACGCGGTCAGTTTCGCTGAAAAGAGCGCCGACACCCACGGCTCTTCCCTTGGCTTTCAGGGGAAACACAACTACCGACGCATAGGGCGATCTCTTCATAGAGCGCGGCATCAATTCCGGATTCTCGCTGCGACTGACGGATTCGACCATGTCGGATTTCAACACCTGGCCGAAGACGGTGGAGCCGATCTCCGAACCGTGCACTTCGGACAGGAAGTCCTCACCGAGGTTCGCGCTCGCGGCGACAAAAATCCTCCGCCCTGCCTTGTCCGGCAGGAGTACCGCACCGGC
>JAJYGB010000231.1 GCA_021785235.1 Bacteroidota bacterium | reverse complement strand
TTACGGTGAGTCGATAGTCGACCCGAGGACCGGGGAGATCATAAAAGGTCAGGTCACTCTTGACGCTCTCCGCGCGAGGCAGGATTATCTCATCGCCCAGGGGCTCCTCGCTCCTTATGCGGACGGGAAAAACGACTCCGCGGAGATCGAGAATTTCGTGCTCGCGAGAATCCGCCAGCTTGCCGCTCATGAAACCGGTCACACGCTCGGCCTCGCTCATAATTTCGCGTCGAGCACGGACAACCGCGCGTCGGTCATGGACTATCCCGCGCCGCTGATAAAAATTAACGGGGACGGTACGTTCGATATTTCGGATGCCTACGCGAAGGGGATCGGGAAATGGGACATACAGGCCATCAAATACGGTTACGCGGAGTTTCCGAAAGGGACCGACGAGAAGAAGGCGCTCGACGGAATAATCGAGGACGGCATCAAAGAAGGGATTCCGTTTATCTCCGATGAAGGCACGCGCCCACCCGGAAGCGCGAGTCCGATAGCACATCTCTGGGACAACGGTACCGACGCGGTCAAGGGGTTGAAACAGGCCATGCAGGTCCGGGAGATCGCGCTTAAAAACTTCGGCGAGGGGAATATAAAGCCGGATGAACCGCTGGCGCATCTCGAAGACGTCCTTGTGCCTGTATATATGTATCACCGTTATGAAACCGTGGCCGCCTCGAAAGTGCTCGGCGGACTGTATTACACGTATGCGGTGAGAGGCGACGGACAGGTTCCGACGACGATGGTTCCGGCGGCGGAACAGCGCAGGGCGTTGACGGCATTACTCGGCACAATTAAACCCGATTTTCTCGCGCTTCCTGAAAATATCCTGAAGCTGATCCCTCCTCAGCCCGACGGTTACAGGCGGACGAGGGAAGATTTCGTGGGACAGACCGGCGTGACGTTCGATGCGCTCGCTCCCGCCAGAAGCGCTGCCCAGCTGACCGTCGGACTCATTCTGAATCCAGAGCGAGACAACAGGCTGGTTCAATATCATGGTGAGGACAAAAATCTTCCCGGATTGGATGAAGTCATCGACGACCTCGTTTCCGCGAGCTGGAAGTCTCCCGCGAGCGCAGGATATTTGGCGGACATTCAGCGGTCTGTGGAAAACATCGTCCTCAATAATCTGATGTCTCTTGCGACAAATCTGGAAGCGTCGGAACAGGTCAGAGCGATCGCTTACTACAAGATCGACGCGCTCAAAGATTGGATCGGCACACAGTTGAAGTCGACGAAAGACGAGGATCAAAGGGCCGAGTATACCTACGCTCTTTCACAGATCAAACAGTTCCAGGACAATCCGGTGAAATTCAAAATGCCGAAGGCAGTTGAAACTCCGCCGGGGGATCCGATTGGAGAATACTAGAGCGCCGGCATTAATGCCGGGAAAATTGGCGGCAACCGGTTCATTTGCCCCGACAATAGATCGGGGAGTATATTCAGGAAGGATATTTGCCCCGACATTTATGTTGGGGCAGATGAAGCTCCTTCTATTTCCGGGCTTCAGCCCGAGACGTCAGATGGATTTACTTGCAGTCAGGAGGGCACCTATGGGCAAAGGAATATTCATTGATAAGGGCTCAAAGCCAGATGATCGCAGCATCAAAAAGGCTGTCGGCCGGGCGTGGGATAACTGGATTAATCTGAGCGGGTTCCTCACCATGACGATGAAGCTCAAAGGCGAATTGAAGTTCTACGGCGTCAATTACGGCTGGGCGATCCGCTACGCGAAATCGGGAAAGTCCGTGGTTGCTCTCTATCCTGACAAAGACGGCTTCACGGCGCAGGTTATTTTGAAATGTCCTCAGCTCGAGGCCGCTTACGCAAAGGGAGTGTCAGCCGCGACGAAAGATGCCGTCAATCGAGCAACTGATTTCAAAGAAGGAAGATGGGTCTTCGTTCATGTCGACACGAAAACCGGGATTGATGATGTCGTGACTCTTGTAAATGCCAGACTCAGCATCAAGTAAACTTGCAGTAGGGTAATACGGGTTTACCTTGGAAACTCTAACTTCAAAATTCCAAGTTCCAAACAAACTCCAAAAATCAAAGACACAAGTCTTAAATACTAGCTATTTGTCGCTTTTGTTGATTGGAACTTTGTTTTTGCTTGGCGCTTGGAATTTGTTGTTTGGTACTTACTTAAGTTGATTGCTTTTCTTCACGGCTCAGGATAGCTTTCGGTGTCGGAGGCTAAGGCATGTCTTGCGTTTCGGTCAATCCGCGTGTTTTCTCACCGGAATATTTCATTTTTGTTGCGGTAAGTTTCCCGCGTTGCTCAGCCGGTTCACGAGGCCGGTGTCGCGACAGGAGGGATGTCCAATGAGTAAGCCTACTTATGAGGAGCTGGAGGGGCGCCTGGCGGAACTCGAGAAGAAACTGGCACAGCTCCGTATTCAGGCGGTCTATCTCGAAAGGCTTTTCAACAGCGCGCCCGAAGGGATCATCTGGCACGATAACGATGACGTCATCGTCAATGTCAATGACGAGTTCACGAGGATGTTCGGCTATTCGCGTGTCGAGGCCATCGGGAAAAGAATAAACGCCCTTGTCGCGCCAGAGGAGTACCGGGAACATGCGGAGATGTTCTCAAACATGGTGCTGCACGGGGAAAGGATTGAAGGTGATTCGAAACGCAAGCGGAAAGACGGGTCTTTGTTCGACGTATCCATCCTTGGAGCTCCGATCATTCATGAAGGAAAGCAGATGGGAGTCTTCGCCATCTACCGCGACATAACAGAGCGGAAGAAAGCCGAAGAAGAGCTCCTCCTCCAAAAGACCTATCTGGAGCGGCTCTTTAACAGTGCCCCCGAGGCGATCGTCTGGCATGACAACAAGGACCGGATTGTAAACGTGAACGATGAGTTCACCAGAATGTTCGGCTATACTCGTGAAGAAGCGTTGGGCAAACCCATCAATGACCTTCTTGTGCCCGGTGAGCTGAAAGAGGAAGGATCCAGGTTCTCGGAGAAAGTCATCGGTGGCGAGAGGATAGAGGCCGATACGAAAAGGATGCGAAAGGGCGGCAGCCTCATCGACGTTTGGGTCATAGGCTCTCCGATAGCTCGCGGCGGGAAACAGATCGGAGACTACGCGATCTACCGTGACATAACCGAGCGCAAAAGAGCGGAGGAAGAAATACTCATCCAGAAGTCATACCTGGAAAACCTTTTCAACAGCGCGCCCGAAGCAATCATCTGGCATGACAACAACGATGTCGTCGTGAATGTCAACGAGGAATTTACCAGAATGTTCGGGTACTCCCGTGAAGAAGCCGTTGGAAAGAAGATAAACGATCTTGTCGCACCTGAAGAGCTTCGGAGCGAAGCTGCGATGTTCTCACACATGGTCGACCACGGCGACAGGGTCGCCGCCGAATCGAGGCGGAAGAGGAAGGACGGGAGCGTCTTCGACGTCTCGATCCTTGGCGCGCCGATTTTCCAGGAAGGAAAACTCATAGGAGTATACGCGATATACAGAGACATTTCCGAAAGGAAAAAAGCGGAGGACGAGATACTTCTCCAGAAAACGTACCTCGAACGCTTGTTCAACAGCGCTCCGGAAGCGATCGTGCTCCACGACAACGACGACCGCATAATAAACGTGAACGACGAATTCACGAGGATGTTCGGATATTCGCGTGAGGAGGCGGTCGGAAGACAGATAAACGACCTCGTTACTTCTAGAGAGCTTCGGAGTGAAGCGGGTCAAATATCGGAGAGAATCAGGAACGGCGAGCGGGTCGAACTCGAATCGAAACGAAACAGGAAAGACGGGACACCCTTTGACGTCTCGATACTCTGCGCGCCGATAATATACAACCGGAAGCAGATCGGCGATTACGCGATCTACCGCGACATAACGGAGAAGAAGAAAGCCGAGGAAGCGCGGCTGCGGACGGAAACGGAGGCGCGGACCGCGAGGGAAATCCAGATGAATTTCCTTCCGGAATCAAATCCGGTCATACCAGGATATGCAATTGCCGGCAAGAGTATCCCGGCGGCGAACGTCGGCGGTGATTATTATGATTTCATCCGACTCGACGATCACAGAATTGCCATCGGCCTCGGAGACGTGAGCGGTCACGGCCTTCCGTCGGCGCTCGTCATGGCAAATCTCCAGGCCACGATCCGCAGCCAGGCAGCGTTCGACGCGGACCCAGCCCGATGTCTCGAGAGGGCGAACAAACTCCTCTTTCACAGCACCGACACTCATACTTTCGTGTCCCTGTTCTATGGGGTGCTCGATACTAAGAAACACTCAATCACCTATGCGAACGCCGGACAGAATTGGCCTGTCATCTTCTCCGCGACAGCGAAGCCGCATATGCTGTTCAGTCATGGACTGGTGCTCGGGGTCAGGGAAGACTCGACTTATGAGAAGGAGGAGATCGGCATCAACGCAGGCGACTTTATCCTTATTTATTCAGACGGCGTGACGGAGGCAATGAACGAACATAGGGAACAATTCGGTGACGAGAGGCTGACCGAAGTCGTCCGGCATATAACATGCCTTTCCCCGCAGTCCGCGATTGACGAAATTACTTGCGCCGTAAATGCTCATGCCGGTAAGGCGTCACAGGCTGACGATATGACTGTTGTCGTCGTGGAAAGGATATGAACCGGCCGGGCAATCTGAAGGAATATGAAGGTCTTTCGGGACGGTAAACCGAGCCGGGGTCCAGGAAGACTCCCATGGCTATTGTTCAGCAATTGAAAAGGTTCTCTTCATATTTTCTACGTCTGCTCAGCCAGACGCTCATGCCAAGAACAACAGAAAGGCTGTTATGAACGAAGACATTCGAAAGAATCTCGGCCCCCTGAGTTCACTCGCCGGAATATGGGAAGGAATCGCCGGGGACGACAGAGCTCCATCGGACGATAGGGGCGTTGAACAAAACAAGTATAGAGAGGTGCTGGTCCTGGAGCCGACCGGCTTGACCCAAAACCACGAACAGTCGCTTTACGGTTTGAGATACCACATGCAGGCGTGGCGGATCGGTGAGTCAGATCCATTCCATGACGAGGTGGGATATTGGTTATGGGATGCGGGAACCGGGCAAGTAATGAAATGCGTCACGATTCCGAGAGGTGTTTCACTTATAGCCGGCGGAAAGGCGGATGTCGATGCAAGAAGATTCAAGCTGATGGCGAGGCGCGGATCCACAACCTTCGGTATTTCTTCAGGCCCGTTCCTCGAAGATGAATTTCGGACGGAGAGTTTTGAACTGGAGATGGTGTTTCATGACGATAATACATTCTCGTACGACGAAATAACCAGGATACAAATAAAAGGAAAGGAAGGTATCTTCGAACACAGGGACAAAAACACGCTGAAGCGGGTGAAACAGTGAGTTTATTCCCTCCGGTCGGCGCCAAAAGTCGATGACGTGACGATAATTCTCCTCGACCGCGAGTAAGGCCCTTGGCGCATCCTGATTGGTCCGGGTTACCTGTTGACTATTCCGTTGAGATATGTTTTCCCGCCAGAGTGTCATCTTTAGTGGGTTTATTAATGCGACTCGCGTAACTATAATATTGTCGACAGGCCTGACATCTGAAGCATCCTGGCGTCGGACCTACCGCGAGGAACAACTAAAATAAATTTGACGTTGGATTAGCATATGAGAACTCTAATTGGTGTTTTCTTAATCGTAGCTTCAGTCGTATTATCTTCATGCAACCAGACATCCTCTCCCGCCGCCACTTCTCCGCAGTTTCCGAATCCCGGGCTCGCGGTCTCGCTAGTCGGGTACGGCTCGACTTTGGACTCGAGTTATTATAAAGTCTGGTCGGACAGCTCGTGGCAGAAGTTCTATATCGACACGACGATAAGCGGGACAACATATTCAGTACTCCTTGATGACGCGGGCAATGAAACCATTTACGGACCGGACGGTTATTCCGGGTTCGGCGTAAACGGTGGCTATGTCGTCTTGTTTGACTCGGCACTTGCTTCCCCACCCGACACGATGCTTGAGGGAACAACGTACGTATCGCAGACAACGTTCTCGTACCAGGGCGCCAGCTATGTCTTGACTGACCAGGAAACGCTTCTTGACACGACTACGGTTACTCTTCCCTTCGGCACTTTTACCGATTGCCGTGTGCTCCAATCCGTAGGTTCGATAAACGGATCCTTGCAGTACGTGAACGTGTATTGGCTCGCCAAGGGACCTTCTGATATCGTTCGACAGGACTACACCGGCTATACCATCCAGATGGCGTATGGAGTGGTCAATGGACAGGATTGGGGGATTACCGGCAGGGCCTTGCCTGAGATCGCCGCGAATCAGGTTCCGGCCGCCGCGCGTCCGGCTTTTCCGACGACCACAAACCGCGCCGCTCCCGACATACGTTCTCTCGCTCCCATGATATTGAAGGGGATCGTCAGGTGACGACGGTATCGGAAATCGCTCCCGACGTTTTCCGTGTATCGACATTCATTCCGGAGAACAATATACAGATCAACCAGTTCCTCGTGAGAGATGAGGAGCCTCTTCTCTGGCACACGGGACACAGGTACCTCTTCGCCGAAGTGCGGGAGGCGGTGGCAAGTCTGATGGACGTCGACTCCCTGCGGTGGATAGGGTTCAGCCATTTCGAACCGGATGAATGCGGCTCGCTGAACGATTGGCTGCAGATATCTCCGTCCGCCGAACCGTTCTGCAGTATCGTCGGCGCGAGAGTTAACATGACGGACTTTTCATCCCGCAAAGCCCGCGGCATGCAGCACGACGAAGTCATTAACACCGGTAAATATCGTTTCCGTTTTCAATCCACTCCGCATCTTCCACATGGCTGGGACGCCGGGCTGTTGTTCGAAGAGACCAATAGGACCCTCTTCTGCTCCGATGTGCTTCATCAGAACGGGGACGTAGCTCCTCTTACGTCATCGGACGTTCTCGGCGGGGCGAGAGAGAACCTGATAATGACACAGTCGGGCCCCATGAAGGATTATCTCCCTTACACGTCGAACACGGAAAGCCAATTGAACATGCTCGCGGGCCTCAAACCGAAGACGCTCGCGATAATGCACGGTTCGAGTTACAGCGGGGATTGCGAACAGACTCTACGCGACTTTGCCGGCATTATGAGGGAAGTTCTGGCGGGCAAGTAACCCTTAACAGGCCTTTCAAAAAGTATTTCAATTTTTCTCTTGACATCCCGGCTTTCGCGTATTATCTTGCTTTGTAATTCAAAGTACTTTACTAAAGGAGGATAAATGGACCAGCAAAGTGCTATCGAAGAGATAGCCCTCATACGGAGGGTGATGGATGAAAGCCGCAGGTTTGCCTTCGACAACGGGAAGTATTACCTCACCTGGGGTATCATCATAACGATGGCGATATTCGCGCAATACGCGGTCATATTGACGAAGAACGAGTCTGTCTCCAGCTGGATCTGGATTGTCGCGGTCTGCCTCGGATGGATCATCTCAATCGTGATGGGGATGCGCGAGCCGTCGAAACTAGGCGGCTGGCCCGTCGGCGCCAAGCTCATCTCCCTCGTTTGGATTAGCTCCGGTGTGTCGATGATGATAATCGGGTTCGTCGGGCCTATGACCGGCGCCCTTCACAGCTGGGCAATCTGTCCGGCGATCGCGACCATTATGGGTGGCGCGTACACCATAAGTTCACTCGTCTACAGGATGAAATGGGTGACCATGGTCGGTATCGCGTGGTGGGTCGGCGCGCTTGTGATGTTTGCCGTGAAAGGCATCGCGACTCTCCCTATATTCGGAACGATGATGATACTCTTCCAGATCGTCCCGGCACTCGTGTTCTACAGGACCTGGAAAAGCAATTCAGTGGCGGCGTCGTCGAAATGAGCGACTTCGATTATCAACGGATAGACGATACTCTCCATTCGAGGATAAGGCTCGCGATCATCGCGGCGCTCGTCAGCGTGGAGCAGGCTGATTTCAATTTCCTCAGAGACACCGTCAAGACCACCGACGGGAATCTGAGTACACATCTCAGGAAACTCGAGGAGGTCGGGTATGTCGCCTCGAAAAAGCGATTCGTGGAAAGGAAGCCGCAGACGACTTACAAGATTACCGAAAAAGGCCGTCGCGCGCTCGAGGAATATGTAAGCACGCTCGAAAAATTCCTGAAGAAATAACCGGCAAATTTTTTTGGCCGGTTACTTTGAAAAACAAAGGACTTTATAATCAGAGGAGAAATAATGAAAACCAAACTCACAGTAGCCGCAATGCTCGCCATGATGATCCAGTCGGCGGCGGTGTTCGCGAAGGCACCGGCGACGACCGGCAATCCGGCCGCGGACTCGCTCGTAATTCAAGGAAGAAGCCTCGTCGATTCGGGATACGCGGAGTGGAAAAAGGACTTGATGCTCCGCGGTTACGCCCTTCTGCAGCGCGCGGCCATCCTGACATCCAGGGACAGGTACGTCGAGTACTACCTCGCCTACGCGGGCTATCGTCTAATGACGTATGGAATGGTGACGAAGGAGGATGACGTGTACAAAGAATTCGCGGACCAGGCCGATAAGCGCGCGGAAGCCCTCAACGACAAATATCCGGATTGGTCTGAACCCGGAGTTCTTCGCGCGGCGATTTATGGAATAGAGATAGCCCACAGCTGGATGAACGCTCCAACGCTCGGTGCGAAGAGCAACGGCCTTTTGGAGAAGGCCCTTTCCATCGATTCCACCAACCCGAGGGCATACATGGTTCTCGGCACGAGCAAGCTCAACACCCCCGCGATTTTCGGCGGCAGCGTCGATAAGGCTGCGGATTACTTCCGGAGATCCGTTTCTCTTTATGAGGCTGCCGCGAATCCCCGTCAGACTCTGGAGCCCTCATGGGGATACCTTGACGCGCTCACCTGGCTTGGGCTCGCCTACGAGAAGCAGGAGCGCTACGGCGACGCGCTCGCTGTCTACCAGAAGGCGTTGCGGGCGGATCCGGGCTACGCAAGAGCCAGGTACGTGTTGATACCCGAAGTGGAAAAGAAGATCGACGGTTCAAGATGATGTGTCTTTTAAATGCTGTCTGCGCGGATGATTGCAGGATCACATCTATCCGGGGAAAGCGGCTTCGCCGGGTTTGTACGGCTTTTCGATGACATGAATGTTAACAGAAAGGAAATGAAGTGATGAAAACCGTACATGCAATTATCCCTTTTCTTGCGCTGATCCTTTCAGCCTTTCCGTCTACCGCACAGACTAAAGACACTCAATCGAAACCCGCCGTCATCTCCGGCACTGTCAAAGACGAAAACGGCAAGCCCGTGTCGTACGCCAACATATTCATCGTCTCCACCGGTGAAGGCCAGGTCACGAATGACGACGGCTCCTTCTCTTTCAAATCGTCCGCGTCCGGCAACGTCGAGCTTGTTTCGAGCGCGGTCGGCTTCGGAAAGTACATGCGCACCATCTCGGTCACCCGGGGCCACACTTATCATCTCAACATCACTCTCAAGGAATCGCAGATCGTCGCGAGCAATGTCGACGTGACGGCCAGCTCGTTCTCGAGTGAGCCCGGGAAAGGCTTAGCAATGACCCAAATGGATGTCTACACTACACCCGGCGGGGCCGCGGACATCTTCCAGTCTCTGAAGACTCTTCCCGGCCTGACGCAGGTCTCCGAAAGCTCCGAGCTCTACGTGCGCGGCGGAGACCCATCGGAAACCCTTGTGCTGGTCGACCAGGCTTCTTTGTACAATCCTTATACATACGAGTCCCCTTACGGCGGACTCTTCTCCAATCTAAACACGGCCGCGGTAGGTGGGATGTATTTCTCGAGCGGAGGGTTCTCGGTAAAGTACGGAAACGCGCTCTCCGGTGTCCTCGACCTCAAGACGAAAGGGATTCCCGCAAGTCGATCCGTTCAGCTCGGTGCATCACTGGCAGGAGCGTCCGCGGGAATCGAAATCCCGGCCCTTGACGGGAAGGTCGGCGTTCGCCTTTACGCCAGACAAAACTTCACCGAACCGATTTTCTGGCTGAACGGCGGAAGCGGTCGTTTCTCCGCAATGCCGTCCTCACAGGACATGGACGCTTCTGCGATGTACAAGTACTCGCAGACCGGCAGCTTCAAGCTATTCGCGCTCGCTTCGTCCGACGACGAGGGGGTCAACGTCGAGCGCCCGGAGATAAACGCTGTCTTCAGCGGAAAGTCGCGTGGCTACATGCTGAACATTCAACATCAAGACATGATTGGTGAAAACGTGCTTGTGGAAACAAGCGTGTCCGGGTCCGATTATTCCGACACTTGGCTCCTTGGTGTTCTTGACCTCGACAGGACCGACATGTCGAGGAAGATGAGAACCGACTTGCAGGATACCCGACCCGGCGGCCTGACAATTGCGTTCGGCGGAGAAATCGAAAACAGACAGGAGCGGTACAAGGGCATTATCCCGATCTATGATTACGATCTCCGCGCCGGAGCGTCTTCGAAATATCTCGACGCCGTGTTCTCCGCAACAAGGTACGGAGCGTACATGGAGATGGAGAAGCGGAACTTCGCATCGGTGGAAGGCCTGTTCGCCGTCGCCGGCGTGAGAGCCGATTACGTAGACATGATAAATGCGGCCTGGCTCGATCCCAGAGCGTCTGTCGGTTACTCGGTCAGCCCTGGGTCCACATTTCGTCTGAGCGTTGGGATGTTTCATGAGTATCCCGACCCGCGACTTTACAGCGCGACCGACGGAAATCCCCGCCTTCTTCCGATGAGGGCGATACATTACGTCCTGGGTTATGATTACAAGCCGTGGGACGGAGCGGAATTCAGAATAGAAGCCTATGAGAAGGATTACACCAATCTTCCCGATTCGAACGCCGCCACGTATTTCGACAACAGCGGCTACGGTTACGCGCGCGGCGTCGATGTAATAGCAAAAGGCGATCTCCCCTTCGGCCTGAGCGGGTGGGTATCTTACGGCTACATAGACACGCGGCGGAAGTGGTACGAAAGCGTGGGAATGGCGCCGAGCCCTTATGACATAACAAATAATTTCACTCTCATTGCGAAGTACAGCATCACTGACGCGTGGCAGGTGGGAGTCGATTTCAAATACGCCACTGGCATGCCGTACACTCCCGTCACAGGTGCGACTTGCGTCAGTGATCTGAAAGTCTATCAGCCGGTTTACGGACCGTCATACTCCGCTCGCTATCCGGATTATCGCCGGCTCGACATCAGGCTGACCCACTTGACAAGATTGTTCGATAAGTTCTTCACCGTGGTCTATGTGGAAGGGCTGAATATTCTGAACATCCATAACATTTTCAGTTACACTTATTCACCCGACTATTCGACAAAGACGGGTGTGGAGAGCTTCTTCGGAAGAAGGACGATAGTTGTCGGTATTCAAACAAGCATGGAATAGGGAATGAAAGATGAGCTGTTTGTTAAAGCAGGTTCAAATGTCGGGATTGGATTCAAATACGTCGGAATCCGAGCTTATTCTTACAATTCTGTGACACATCCCTTCGCTGTCTCGTGTAGAATTATTGCGCAGTCATTATTACTTTCCATTGAAAGGGAGTGCTGAAAATGAAGTATACTTTAATCCTTTTTGCGTTCGCGGCGCTCATCTTCGCGTCCTGCGAAGTGAATAGCGGGAGCTCGGTGGTCGGTTCCGGCAACGATACTCAGATAAGCGGTGTGACTTTCACTGTGGATACACTGTATGTTGACGCGACTGGGTCGGGTCAGAGAT
>JAJYGB010000257.1:9815-11956 GCA_021785235.1 Bacteroidota bacterium | reverse complement strand
TCACAACCTCAGCTCAACTTCTGGTTGGAGATCCGAGGTTTCTCCGAAGCGATACATTCGCCGACGTATCAAAAAAAGTTGCCCAAAAGTTGCCCAAAATTATTTTGACCCCTCAAATCAGTGCGCCTGGAGGGATTCGAACCCCCAACCCTCAGATCCGTAGTCTGATGCTCTATCCAATTGAGCTACAGGCGCGACATGATTAAATTAGCATTCGAAAAACGATTTTCAAAGAAGGTATTTCCAGTACCTTCGAGCTGTCGGTTGGCCGGAAGAGCGTTGCTCTTTTCATCAATGTGCTGAACCCCCGGCGGCTTTTTTGCATCAAAAAACATGAATGGAGAAGTTATGGCAGAGAAATCCGCAGTAGTAAGACAAGTCAGAGGCATGACTTTTGCCGGGCTCACGGAATCGGGACACTGGGTCACCGTCGACGGCCCGCCGGAATTTGGCGGCAGCAGCGCGGCCATCAGGCCGAAGGAACTGATCCTGATCTCGCTCGGGGCATGCACCGGCAGCGACGTCGTCTCGATACTCCAGAAGAAGCGCGTGAAGCTCGGTGGCTTCGAGGTTAAGCTGAAAGCCCAGGTAGCTGAGGAGCATCCGCAGGTCTACACCAAAATCCACATCGAGTATGTGTTTTACGGAGAGAATCTCGCGGCCGCGGACCTCGAGCGTGCCATCGACCTTTCTCAGAACAAGTACTGTCCGGTCAGCGCGATGCTCAAGAACTCAGTCGAAATTACAAATTCCTACGTCGTACTTCCACCGGACGATTTTCACTCTATTAAACCAGGAACCTTAGAGAAACCGAAATGATTACCCCGCAACCCAAAGTTGTCATTTTTACCACCCCCACCTGCAGCTTTTGCAGGCTCGCCAAACAGTATTTCAATGAGAAGAGAGTCCGATACACTGAAATAGATGTCGCGCGAGACCAGCGTGCCGCACAGGACATGCTGAGAAGGACCGGCCAGATGGGAGTACCGGTAATTATGATTAACAACAGACCAATCGTCGGATTTGACAAACCAAAAATAAATCAGCTGCTTGGCATAAAAGATTAAACAAAACTGGAGATCAAATGAAGATTCAACCCCTGGACGACAGAGTCCTTGTAGAATTTGAAGAAGAGTCAGAAGAGCGAACCGCATCCGGCCTGATCATACCCGACACCGCGAAGGAAAAACCGCGCACGGGTATGGTTGTCGCCGTCGGGACCGACGAAGACCTGCAGACGAAAGTGAAGGTCGGGGATAAAATCCTGTTCGCCAAGTATGGCGGAGAGGAGATCCAGATGGAAGGGAAGGACTTCCGCATAGTGCAACGCAGCGATATCCTCGCTGTCTTCAAGAACTGAGCGGACTTGCCGGGTGCGCGGTTTGTCCCGGTCAACTCACGGGACGCCGCCACCCACTTATCTCAATTTCAGCTTCTTAATTACCCGGATAGCTTCGCCAATCACTACGGCCGAAGAAATGTCCTGCGAGGAAGACGCCGGAATGTCGGTTCCGCACTTCGGCAGGCCGTTCACCGTATTTGTAAATGCGCGCAACGTGAAGAACTCCGAAAGTATCTCCTTGAGCTTCGCAGTCTCACCCTCACAACCTTCTATCGTGCTCCCTGCTTCGGCGAGATGAATAGCCATTAGGTTGCACGAGTGAGCCGGGCTTGCGGCATGAGGCGGGTTCTCGAAAGATCGCAATAGACGGGAAGCGAGCTGCCTGAAGATTTTCCCGCGCTGTTTGTCGTTCAATGGTGTGAACGGAAGGATGAGGGGCAACGCCATATCCGTGACGAGTTCGTCGTTTTGTTCAAACCCTTTGAATGCGCCTTCTTC
The DNA here is from genome assembly GCA_021785235.1 of Bacteroidota bacterium. The sequence goes on along the minus strand of JAJYGB010000257.1, from coordinate 10,116 downwards.
GTTGAAGAAGGTACCGAAATAGATAGATTCGATCTCGGCCGTGATCTCTGAGTAATTGGCCGGCGACTCGGTCGCGGACCTCGCCTCGTTCACGACTTTCAGGAGGTTATACCACAGCGCGTTGACCGCCGCATTTGTGACAACCGATTGAATGTTCGAAGGCTTTCCTGAGGTCACATCGAGAAGGTGTGTCCCCTTAATCTTCAACCCGACGAAGTTATTCTGCGTGATGAACTCGACTGAATTCTCGAGCATCGGGAGATATCGTCTCAGGCAATCGGCGCCGTTATCGTTCTGCGCG
>JAJYGB010000257.1:0-9805 GCA_021785235.1 Bacteroidota bacterium | reverse complement strand
AACGGAGAAATACAGGGGGATCGTCGGATCGTTGTAATTGACTTGAAAGGTTGCTTCATCAATCGTCGATGGCAGAGCTCCGCTTTGCTCGTTTGTCACTAGATCATTCAAGAACTCCTGCTCGTAATTCCGTCTCCCGGAGGCAAAGGAGAGTCCATCAACGGAAAGAAGAGAGTCTTTTATTGACAGAGCACCGTAAGGGTATCCCTCCAAAATTGCCAGGCTTCTTATCGCACGGCTTCTCGCCAGGTGGTTCGATGCCATATCTGCGAGGTGAACATACCGCTTGGGCAACCCGCTGGATGCCCGGAGTCCTTCAATCTCTTCGATACAGTGGGCTTCGATTTCAGCATAGTCAAACTCGGCAAGATCCCTCGTGGAGGCCACGAAAGTCAGTCCCTTTCCCGGTTCAAGCTCGGTCTCCCAGAAGCCTATGTTAAAAAGGTCCTCGCGGTCCTCGTTGTAGAGATCCGTGTCATGTGTATATATGAAATCATAGTACCAGTGCGATTCTGGGTTAGTAGCGTACATTTGAGAGAGCTTGAGAAAAAGACGGGGAAGACTCATTTCAGATATAATCCGAACGCCATCCGGGAGCTCGTCAACAAGAAACCCGTCGCCGGCTTTCCTGATCGAATCCTTCCATCTAAAGCTTATCAGAGGAAGGAGGCGAAGAGTCAGAGCCTTTCGCGATAAATTCTCGTAGTGAATGTAGACGGCGCTGGACCTCTTCGGCATCAGGACTTTCTTCGCGATTTGTGACCCATCAAGGTCGAAAGTCACCTGAGGGAAGTGGTCAAAGGTGAACTTCGATAGGAGTTTGTACCCTTCCGGGAAAACTGTGCCGGGGTACCGATTCGTCCCAAGCATGTAAGATTTCCCATTAATGATGACCTCCTCGTCGAGCTTGTTCAGAAGCGTGAATCGTTTGAGTGGGGAGTCCGTCGAAACGCTGAGGAGGGAGTGCTGCCGCCGGGAATTCAGCAACGATACCGTACTAGACGCATAGCCGCCGTCCCCGTCTGTCAAAAGCCATTCTTTTGACGATGAAATGGACAGGTCAAGTAGTTGCTTTTGGCTGAAGCTGATCATCTTTGGTAATATAAACAAAGTCTCATCAAGTGAAAACCGGGTCGTCCTTCAAGTAAACTTATAAGTGAGCTTGATTAACTCGTTGTTTCACTATAAATTCCTACCAAATGAGGAACACCAGAGCAGTCTTATTCATATTATTGTTGTTTGCAGCACCGGTTGCATCCTTCTGTCAGGTTGCAGGCGGAACAGTCGCAGAGCAGCAGGATTACTCGTTCGCCGTCGGTCTATATCGTGACGGCCAATATCCGCTCGCTCTCCAGCAATTCAGGGCTTACTTGAAGAACTATCCCGGCTCTCAACGTACGGATGAACTCACATTCCTGGCGGGCGAGTGTTTGCTCCAGGAGAAAATGTTTGATAGCGCGCTGAGCTACTATCAGAGGGTAATGGAGAAATTCCCCGGCTCCGGTTACTTCATGCGATCCCAACTCCGTTCGGGGGAAATATATCTGCAGATCGAAAAACTCGACAGGTCCGAGAAGCTGCTGAAGAATGTTCTCTCCAATTCCAACGATAACGAGATAAAAGCCGAGGCTGCTTACAGGCTTGGTCAGCTTTTCACGGCGCGAACGGACTACAACAATGCCGTGAAGTACTTTGACCTGACGTACGAGGGGTATCCTTCTTCGCAATTCGCCGATTATGCCATGTACGGGACGGCCTGGTGTTACGGCAAGGAGTCGGATTTTGAGAGAAGCAAGAAAGTTTTCAACGCACTTCTCTCTCAATATCCCGCAACGAAGCTAAAACCGGATGCTACTGAGAAGATCGGCGAATGTGACTTCTTCCTCGGGCAATATAACGACGCAGTGGGAGAGTTTGCCGATGCCGCGGCAACGACTACCAGTGAGCAGATCGTGGAGCCGGCTCTTTACTACCAGGGAAGGAGTTATGTCGCAATCGGTCATCCGGACAGTGCCCGGACCGTGTTTTCTGAGTATCTGGACAAGTTTCCCTCGGGCGCTCACATTCAGGAAGTGCGTGTTCTTTATTCAAGACTCCTCATCGACGCAAAGTCCGATCTACCCGAAGCCTTACGCCTGTTGGGCCATGTCAAACCCGGCGATCCACTCTACTTCAACTCGAGGTTGGAGGTCGCGCGCGCATACGAGGCAGAGGGGGCGGTCGACTCCGCGGAGTCAACTCTCCTCCAGCTGGCCGGCTCCACAAAAGTTGAAAGCGAGTCCGCCCGCGCATACTTCGAGCTTGGAAAGTTTTACTTCCAGAACAAATCATACAAGAGAAGTCAGGAGGCGTTTCTGCTCGCTTCCAAGGATTCCGGACTTTACGCGGAATCAATGAAGAACGCGGCGGTTTCCGCGGCAGCCGGAAACGATTACGCGAACGCAAAGCTTTATTTCCTGAATGCCATCTCGAAGCTCAAAGGCCAGGAGTCTGTAAGTGCGCACTTTGACTACGCCGCTGCCCTCTACGCCGCCGGCGATTACCAGGGCGCGGCTCAGATCTACACGACCGCCGCAGACATCGCATCTTCGGACACTGCGAAGGCACAGGCTCTGTACATGGCTGCAGAGTCTTCTTACAGGGGAGGGCTCTACGCTCAGGCAATCGCCGATTATCAGAATTATATGAAGAAATACCCAGGTGGTTCTCACGTGGAAACTGCTCTTTTGGGGATCGGATACTCGCAGTATTTCTCGAACGATTTTCTTAAATCTGCCCAGACGTTTCAGAATTTCATTGACCGTTATCCGGGCTCAGCGATGCTCTCCGACGCTTACCTGAGAATGGGGGACTGTTTCTACTATTATAAAGATTATCAAAAGGCATTGGGCGTGTACCAGACCGCGGCATCGAGATTCGCCGGCGACACTTCATCGGCATACGCGTGGTACCAGGTAGGGCAGTCAAACTTCCGTCTTGGGCAGTACACCCAGGCTCTGAGCGCGTTCCAGTTCGTTTTGAACAGGTTCCCAAATTTGTCGATCGCCCCCGAAGCGCTCTACGCCATAGGATGGGTTTATTTCTCGGAGAAGGATTACACAGACGCGATAACGAACTTCAGCAAAGTCACCGACGACTATCCTGGCACGGTGGTCGCCGCCCGGGCACTCTACAGCAAGGGAGATTCATACTACAACGCCGGTAATTACCAGAGCGCGCTCATCAATTATCGAGCCCTTCTCGAGAAGTACCCGACGAGCATTTACGTGGACAACGCCATAGTGGGGATGCAATACTGCCTCACCGTGCTCGGAAGAACTGAGGAAGCCGAAAGCGTAATCGACAGCTTCGTCAAGGACCACCCCGATTTACCGAACGTCGACAGGATATACTACAAGAAGGTCGAATATGCGCTCAACCAGAAACATTACGCCGAGGCGGAGCGGGCACTGAAGGAGTTTATGGTGAAGTTCCCGCACAGCTCAATGGCTTCAAAGGCTCTCTACAATCTCGCCCTTGTCGAGATCGAGCTTGGCAAGGGCGGTTCGGCCATCGGGTTCCTGTCCGATTTGATAGCGAAAACCCCGCGCACCGAATACACAACCGCCGGGCAGATAAGGCTCGCGGAGATTTATACCGCGCGGAAGAGCTATGGCGAAGCGGAGAAGCTGCTGATAGAGGCCGCATCGGCCGCGGATGACTACAGTACCGGCGCTCAGGTCTCGCTCGGGAAGTTGTACCTGCGGGAAGGCGACACGCTTAGAGCCGAATCGGATTTTTCCAAAGCCGCGCTATCGCAAACGGATTCCGTAAATGACGGCGATAAAGCTGAGGCCAAGATCTTCCTGAGCCGGATTTATTTCAGCAAGGGCCGCGTCAACGACGCTATCTCGCTCGCCAATTCAGTGGCAAAAACACGGGGGGACCTTATCGGGGCACAGGCCCAGCTGAACGTTGCGGAGTATTTTTGTGCGTCCGGCGATAGCTCCAATGCTGTACTGGCTTTTCTCAGGGTGAAATACGTATTCCCGAGCTTCGGCGATATCGTCGCAAAGTCTCAGCTTGAACTTGCCGATTGCCTTGCAAAGTTCGGCAACATTAGCGACGCGAGGTCGCTCCTTCAGGAATTCATAAAGGGGAGGGGCGATGACTCGTTTACGAAGGAAGCGAAGGAAAAATTGAAACAACTCAGATCGCATTAGGAGAATTGAATAGATGAACAAGACAGCGGTTGTCTACGGTGTCCTGGTAACAATAATTGTGCTTGCCCTTATCATATCCTCAGATCTGAACAAGACCCCGGATCTGCAGCCAAAGTATGCCGATTTTGTGACTGAGCAGATTCTATCGAAGGACACAGCGAACACCTTCGGTGATAATCTGAAGGTTTTGCACGGAATACATTCGCGTGATCAGCTCCTCAATGTCATGCGCGGATTCACGGAAGCTCTCGGTGTGAAGTGCGAATTTTGTCACAACACCGATAATTTCGCGAGTGACGAGAAAATCCAGAAGAGGACCGCCCGGGTAATGATCAGGATGGTAGCAAATATTGATGGGAATTATCTCGATGGGCCGCAAATGGAAAAAGTCACATGCTTCACCTGCCATCGCGGTGCGAGTATCCCCAAGCTGGTTGTCGAAAGGTGAGATTAAAGGGCGTAACAATAATGCTCGCTTTGTGTTCTCTCGTGATGACGGCGAGAGCGCAGGGGGTGGAGTCTCCTCCCGTCACGAGTTTTAAGCCGGATAGTGCCATGCCAAGCGTCAATGTCCCCGAATTCGTCATCACCGGCAAGGCCCACATCGAACTCCCCAAAGCCGACAAGCCAACCGTGAACATAGACTCCACTTACTTTCAGAATAGAGAGCTGACAGGAGTCGAAGTAAATGTCCCGGTTGATCGCTCGCTGAGCGAACGCGAGAAGGGATCGAACACCCAGTCGTCCAGCCTATTCGCACGCATGTCGATCGGCCGCTATTCGACCGCCAATTATCTTGTCTCCGGGAATTCGTCGGTTAGCGGTTTCAATATTAACGGCAGTGTGTCGGGAGATTATACTTCCGGCTTCATCCCGAACACGTTACAGAGGGACTTTTCGATCGACGGCGGGATTTCGAAGGACATCAACGTCGAAGGCGGAATCAAATCAAGCAACGCGATGAATCTCGGATATACCCGTTCCGGCTACTCCCTATACGGAGTAACGCAGCGTGTCCTGCAGAGGAGTACAAATGAGACAAGGCTGGGAATAAACTCGGACATGTTTCTGGGCGAGCTTCCGCTGGCATTCTCATTGAACTTCGACAGATTCTCTCTGTCCGATGATTGGGTCAACACACAATCGTCCTTGAGACTGAAGGCTAGCTCTCAGATCCAGCTGCCGTCGGGATGGATTGGATTGAGCGGCAGTTTCCTTTTTGGAGACCATACGCTCAGCGCCTCTCCGACTAATCCTATTCTTTTGTCCGCGTTCCCTTTTACTGCGCCAAGCCTCAATCGCTCATCGTATAATTTCGCTGTGGGAGCGAGCTACGGCAACACCCTCTTCCTCGGAAGCCTTTCGTATTCGCTGGGTGTTAGGTACTTCCAATACCGCGACGATTCTTCCAGTACCGTCGCGAAAATATATCCGGACGTGAGGGCCAATTACAGGATCAACGGAATGGTCTCCTTGTTCGCGGGGTTCACTGGGACCGTTCGGGACGCCAGCTTATCGGAATTCCTGTCGACGGACAGATACGTCAACGGGCTGGTGTCGCTTATCAACACGCAGGACAATGCCGATTTCACGCTTGGGAGTACCATCGCGTTGGACAACGGTCTCAGGCTGACCCCTCGATTCGATCTGCGAAATTCAAAATACCTCCCGATGTTCATCTCGGATCAGAGATATGAAAGCCGGCTCGCATATGCGGGCAAGGCTACGATAACTTCTTTCTCACTCCGGGCCGAGTACACGCTGGGGGGCTTTTCTTCCGATATGACGATCATGTATCAGAAGGGCACAGCCGATTCGCTCTCCTCGATACCTAACCTTCCTCCGTTCAATATCGAACTCGGGGCGGAATACGAGATTACGCCTCAGGTTGCCGCGAGTGCAAAGTTTCTTTTACTGTCGTCCCGTTATGCCGACCTGGCGCTTTCCGACAAGCTCAATCCTGTCGGATTGCTTGACCTTAGAGTGTCGTACGATTTCGACATAGCCAGGCTGCCTATCGAAATTTTCGTGGGAGGAAATAATATACTTGACCAGAAGTATTTCATCTGGCAGGGATATCAGGAATTTCCCCTCACTATCTATATAGGAGTCAGCAGCAGGATCTTATGATAAAGAGGCTCTCTCGGATTGTTAATTCGATCAATTGCGTTTGAAATGCGGTTGAATCAATTGAAAATATTTCGCACTTTGAGTGCGAAGATGTCCAACCAATCGAGGAGGAACGAACAATGGGTAATCTGAACTTCCAGGACGAACAGGACGAGAGTCAACAGAAGAACCAGCCGGATCCAGAACCTCAGAAAAGTGTCAGAGACCAGGACGCGTACATAGACGACCCCACCAGCAATTCGAGGGTTCTTTGGATCGCTATTATAGTCGTGCTGATCGCGGGCGTAGGAGGCGCGCTTTACATGCTTAACCGGGCGGGCTATCTCAAGTTCCTGACAAAACATAAACCCGCAGTTACCACCATGACGGCGCCGGCTCCGTCTGCACCGTCTCGAATGGCAGAGGCAAAACCTGCGCAGCCTGCAAAGTCACCTGCCGGTCAGCAGGGTTCATTTGCCTTGCAGGTGTCTGCGTTTAGGACGCAAAGCCAGGCTGACAGGTATATCTCCGCACTTAAGAAAAAGGGCATCGATGCCTGGGTCCTCACAGGGGAGGGCGCGGCTGGCCACAAGTGGTACAGAGTCTGCACCGGAAATTTTGACACGAAACTCAGGGCGATTGCGGCTGTTGAAAATATGAAGAAAGAAGTTGGAACAGATGTCTGGGTTGTCCCCGCTCAATGACGGACCGAGCAGCGTAGCGGGCTCGTACTATTTCAGGCAGTACGAGCTCAAACGAATATATAAGAAGAATTTCTACAACGGCATGTTGCTCGCCTTGGGTGTACATGCCGTCTTCTTTCTGCTCCTGATAATATATGCCCCTGCCCTGAGTAAGCCGCCCGTTGTCAGGGTAGTGCTCCTTCCTCCCGTGAATGTCACTTACAAGGTCATGGACGTCAGGATTGTCGGGAGACAATCGTCAGGCATGGACGTGTCCGGCTCAGGCGGCGGAAACGGGACTATTCCGAGAAATGCGGATGCTGCGTTCGGTAACGCGAAGATAGTCAGCTCCGCCGGCCCGAAGAACACTATGAACCCGCAGGCTTCGATGGTGCCCCGATCGCTGCAGGGGCCGGGGATGAATGACATAGTTGGAATCAACCGGAAGCCGGTCTTCTTCGATTCGGTGAAGGGTTATAGCGGCAACACTCAGAACGGGCAGGGCTCGGGAGGGGGGACGGGAACGACAATCGGAGATACGGCGGGAGCCGGGTCAGGGCTTACCGGGAAGCCGGGATTCGGCGGCGGCTTCGGAGACAGATTCGTCCCGGGAAACCCCGCGAACAATTCTGCCGTCGGTACCCCTTACGCGATTTCGTGGAACGGCGTCTCGAGAGCTTTGTTGGCGGGAGACCGGCCGCAATTTCCTCCGGGAGTTCAGCACGGCGGTGTCGTGAAAATCAGCATTGTCGTCGACCCTGCTGGAAATGTGGTTGCCATGGTCCCCGCGGAGAAGTCGGATTCCCGGCTTGAGGAATCTGCGATGGCTGCCATCAGAACGTGGCAGTTCAGCAGACTCTCCAGGAATTATCCGCAGGTGAACCAGAGGGCGGTCGCCACCTTCGTGTTTAAACTCGAGTAAACCAGGGACAATTGGCAAAACGGAAAGCCCCGAAGCACCAGAAGAGTGGACGCACCGCGTCTCAACTCAACGTTGTTGCCTCCAGATTCCGCGATCTTTTTGGAGTACCTCAAAGGAAACGAAAACTTCCTGATCCGCTTGAGCTTCTAATCGCCACCATTCTCTCCCAAAACACAAACGACGTGAACAGCCATAAGGCGTACGTTAACCTGAAGAGCAAATATCCGCATTTCCTCGATCTCGCGGACGCTAAACCTGGTGAGATAGTACGCCTTATTAAGGTCGGTGGAATTGCCAACAAGAAGAGCCGGACCATCATCAATGTCGTGCGCGAGATACGGAAAAGATTCCCGCATTTTGACAGGAGGAGCCTCAAATCGGAAGAACGGAATTCTCTTATCGACCGCCTCAGGGAACTTAACGGTGTAGGATACAAGACAGCGTCGTGCCTGTCCCTTTTCGCTTTGGGAGATGATGACGCCTTTCCAGTGGATACACACGTTCACCGCGTGCTCAACAGGATCGGGATTGTCCGCGAGAAAACCCCCGACAAAACTTACCTGGCAGTCAGGGATTTCATTCCGCCGGGGAGGGGATACGAGATTCACATTAACCTCGTTAGGTTCGGGAGGAAAGTCTGCACGGCTCAGCGGCCGAGATGTTATGACTGCGTTATCTTCGATGTTTGCGGATGGAAAGAGAAACGCCTTGATCCCCCCGATGAGATCACATCTGTGGATGAATCAAAAGTAAGATTCATGCTCCTGGAAGAAGTGTGACGAGCGGCGCTGACATGCGATCTCGAAGAAGCCGTCCCGGAGAACCGGATTTCTCCCCAACGCGTCGGCAATATCTAGGTGGGAGATGGTCGGAAAGTGCCCGACCTTCAGTGACTTCCGGCGCGAGGCCGATCGGGGGTGCGAACCTGTTATTGCATTTTATGATAGTTTTGCTTAAGTAGAAGCCATGGAGCCGAAGGAACAGGAAAGAGCGCCGCGCATCAGCGGCATCAACGTTGCCGGGGAAGCGGTCGAAGTGGATTACTCCGCCAATCTGATGAACGTAGTCGTGTTCTTCGAGCCGGTCTCGAAATACTCACTCGACACGGTTGAACATTTCCGTGTGATGGCGTCGCGGTACGAGAAGTTGTCGGCCGGTTTCTGGTACGTGATGGAGCCGCGGCTTTCCTGCATGCTCCGTTCAGAAGTCGCCCAGAGGACCCTCGACAGGCTGAGCCTGTTCACAAACACAATTTTCGATGCAAACAACATGATTGCTTTGCATTCGGGGATACGTTCCGTTCCCGCGGTGATGGCGATCGATTCCAACTCTTACGTTAACTCCAAATTTGAAGGGGAAGTAAGCCTCTCGGAAATTGAGAGGACGGTTCAAGCAAGAATTGCTTTGTCGGGATACAGGGACGAGCTTCCCCTGATGCGTGGACGTGAACAGACTTCCGCTTCACTCCGACCGGCATCCACGACGCGGCAGATGGGGTACGCGACCGCCGATTACGTCTTCGGTAGTATGGTTGTACCGGAGGCGGATCAGAACTTTCTCCTTCCCGATTTTTATATACTCAATACCATTTATCCTTTCGGAGCCTGGTTCGTGGGGAGGGACCTGATAGAGGGGAAGACCGGCAGCACAGTTTACATAAGCTGTGCAAAGGATGAGGCTGTGTCCATCTTCGCAGGTGGAGAAAAGGAGACTCTCCTCCGTCTGCACACTTCCATTGAATCTCCCAACCAACTTGCGCTCGGCAAAGACGTGAAAAGAAACGTCGGAATGACGCAGATCGATGTTGATGAGTACCGCCCTTATGAGATACTGGCCAACTCCGGTGACACGGATGTGCTAATCAGCCTCCAGGTAACGTCAGGTTCATT
>JAJYGB010000625.1 GCA_021785235.1 Bacteroidota bacterium | reverse complement strand
CGCAACCAGCGACGGAGACGATGGAACCTATGATACCAGCAATGGCGATATTGCGGAGAGTTTTCAAGTTTGCGTCTTTGTCTTTGATTGTCACGCAATAAGTATTGTTTAAAAGGAGCGGCGGCATTTTTCTTCTTCCGGTCGCGGCATTATCTTGACTGGTAATTTTCGATGGAACCTCTTTCAGACACCGCCGATCCACACGCCTCACTGCGGGTGAAAGATTTCCGCCATTTTAGCATTGCTCCTTTTTTCCCGCCTTCACATCACGGATGCAGTCGGCCTTGAGCGGCTTCCGGAAATGAACTCCACCCTGGATACAAGCGACCCATATGCAGCCCTGCGGATAAGGGACTTCAAGTGGTTTGTCGTCGCGCGGTTCAGCCTGACGTTCGGGATACAGATGCAGTCGGTTATCGTCGGATGGCAGATCTACCAGATCACGCACGACGCGCTGTCTCTCGGATTGATCGGTCTCGCGGAAGCATTGCCGTTCTTCAGCATCTCGCTCTTCGCGGGACATACGGCCGATAAAGTGAGCAGGAAAAGCATCATTCTCTCCACAAGCGCGGTGTATTTCGTCTGTGCGGTGGGGTTGCTTCTCGTCTCGACGAAATTCGAGTGGATACTTCACTCTCATGGCGTCCTTCCAATCTACGCGATAATTTTCATCACCGGACTCGCGCGCGGCTTCATGTCGCCTGCACAGAGCGCTTTCAGGGCTCAGCTCGTTCCGAGGGAACTTTACGGGAACGCCTCGACCTGGAGCAGCGTGTCCTGGCAGCTCGCGGACGTCGCCGGACCGGCGGCCGGCGGTTTGATTTACGGCTTCTCCGGAGTAGGCACGGCATACACAACAGTGGTCATCATGACAATGATCGGCCTGGGCTCATTTACCCTGGTCCGGAAGAAGCCTGTGCCTGAACGGAAGTCGAAGGAATCGATGGCACAAAACCTTGTCGGTGGCCTGAACTTCGTTTTCCACGACCAGGTCATACTCAGCGCGATTTCACTCGACATATTCGCGGTATTTTTCGGCGGGGTGGTTGCCGTCCTCCCGATCTTCGCCGACCAGGTTCTGCATACGGGTGCGGAGGGATTGGGCTTGCTTCGGGCGGCTCCCGCCATCGGCGCCTTGATAATGTCGGTGATCCAGGCTCACTATCCCTTCTTCAAGCGCGCGGGTCGGAATCTCCTGGCCTGCGTTTTCGGTTTCGGCCTGGCGATCATCACCTTTTCATTGTCGAAAAATTTCTACCTCTCGCTCTCCATGCTTCTCATCAGCGGCATGTTCGACAATGTCAGCGTGGTTATCCGGAATACCATCATTCAGCTGCACACGCCGGATGAGATGCGCGGACGGGTCGCGGCGGTTAACGGGATATTCGTGGGCTCCTCCAACGAGCTCGGGGCGTTCGAATCAGGAGTCTCCGCGAAACTTATCGGGCTGGTCCCGTCCGTGGTGTTCGGGGGGACAATGGCGCTGCTCGTCGTCGGAGCAGTCAGGAAATTCGCGCCGGGGCTGAAGGAGCTGAGACTTTAGAATGGAATATTGGAATTATGGAACGGGGGATTGGGACGGTAGTGCCGTCGACGCAGGGGCCGGGATAATCGGACCCCTGCTGTTGGGATATCTCTTTAGTCGTTTCCTTTTATGAGTTCTTCCGCTATCTGCACCGCGTTAGTCGCCGCGCCCTTCCTGATATTGTCGGAGACGATCCACATGTTGACAGCGTTCGGGGCAGTGTCGTCGCGCCTGATGCGCCCGACAAAAACTTCGTCTTTGTCGTACGCGTTAAGCGGCATCGGGTAAAGGTTCTTCGACGGATCATCCTCGACTATGATTCCGGGCGATTTCCTCAGAAGCGCGAGAACGTCATTCAGTTCGTACGGCTTCTCGAACTCGATGTTCACGCTCTCGCTGTGCCCGCCGAAAACCGGCACGCGCACGCAAGTCGGGCTCACCTTTATCGAATTATCTCCCATAATCTTCGTCGTTTCGAAGACCATCTTGAACTCTTCCTTCGTGTAGCCGTCTTCGCGAAACACGTCTATGTGCGGCAGACAGTTGAACGCGATCCTGTGTGGAAACTTGTGCGTGTCGCCGGCTTTCTTCCCGAGTTCCTCGTCCAGCTGGTCCACGCCCTTCTGGCCCGCGCCGGTCACAGACTGGTATGTCGAGACTACAACCCGCTTGATCCTGTACTTGTCGTGAAGCGGCTTGAGAACCACTACCATCTGGATGGTCGAGCAATTCGGGTTTGCTATGATTCCGTGATGTTTGAATATGTCGCCGCGGTTAACCTCCGGAACGACGAGAGGGATTTCGGGATCCATTCGCCAGGCACTGCTGTTGTCGATGACGACCGTCCCGGATTTTGCCGCGATCGGTGCGAACTCCTTGCTTACCGTTGCGCCCGCCGAGAAGAGAGCGATTTCTATTCCCTTGAAGCTCTCCGCTGTCAACTCCTTAACTTTTATCTTTTCGCCATTGAACGTGATCTCTTTACCCGCCGATCTCTTTGAAGCCAGCGGTGTGAGCGTATTCACCGGGAATTTATGTTCCTCGAGTACCTGCGTCATCTTTCGTCCCACCAGTCCTGTCGCACCGACTACTGCCACATTATACGCTTTCATCTTTCTAATTTTCCTTCTGAATTATCTCTTTAGGTCTTATTCACCCGACAAGGTCGGTCCGGGAGCACCATTTACCATCTCTCCCGGGTAATTTAAATAACTAAAATTCAGAGTTTAAATCAAATCCTCGTAAGTCTCGCGGTCTCTGACGACTCGAGCGGAATCTCTTTCAACGAAGATTTCGGCTGGCTTCGGGCGGGAGTTGTAATTCGAAGCGATTGAGTAGCCGTACGCACCGACCGTCAGTATTGCGACGAGGTCCCCTCTTTCAAGTTTTGGAAGCTCACGTTGAACCGCGAAGGCGTCCGTTGTTTCGCACACCGGGCCGACGACATCGGCAGGGCCAAAGGTCGAATCCTCCAATTCAACGGGCACGATCTGGTGATAGGCGGAATAAAGCGCGTGGCGCATCATGTCGTTCATGCCGGCATCGACGACTACGAATGTCCGGCCGGCGGATTTCTTCCTGTACAGCACGCGTGTCAACAAGACTCCGGACTCGGCAACGATATACCTTCCAGGCTCGATCGCGATCTCGCATCCGGGGAAGGAGAGCTTTTCCTTTATTACTCCCGCCAATGCGTTCAGGTCGATCAGCGGTTCTTCCTTCTTTTCGACCGGGAGAAGCTTGTGCCTGATGGCGTTCCGGTAGCGGACTCCTATTCCACCACCGAGGTCGACCTGCCGGATCTTTATCCCGTCCTTCTTCAGGGCGATGACGAATTTCCTGATGGATTCGGCGGCCTCCTCGAAAGGGGCATGCTCGGTTACCTGCGAGCCGATGTGTGAGTGTATACCGACGAGCTCAACGTTCTTCATCTTAGAGGCACGCTTCACCGTCCCGCCCGCCTCGTCTATGTTGATGCCGAACTTGTTTTCCTTGAGCCCTGTCGAAATGTGCGGATGTGTGCGGGCATCGACATCTGGATTTATCCTGAGCGACACCCGGGCCGTCCGGCCGAGAGCCGCGGCGCGTTCCGAGACAACTTTCAACTCTTCGTTCGACTCCACGATTATCACGCCTATTCCGCGTGAAAGCGCGAAATCGATGTCGCGGTCGGTCTTGCCCACCCCGGCGAGGGAGATCGACTCCGGTGCGAAACCGCTCTTGAGAGCCAGAAATATCTCGCCGGCAGATACTGTGTCGGCGCCTGCCCCGAGCGAGCAAACGTGCCTGAGTATTTCAAGGTTTGAATTTGCCTTAAGGGCGTACAGAATCCTGACTCCGGGGATGACACTGAACGCCTTCTGCAGTTCTCTGAAATTCTTCGCTATCTGGTTTCCGCTGTAGACATACAGCGGCGTTCCGTATTTCTCCGCAAGGTCCGCGGCCGGGATATCCTCAACGTGAAGCCGCCCTTTTTCGTATCTGATCTTATCTGTCATTTCGTTCGCATGAATAGATGTGGGGTATGATTTGCGGAATCAGTCGAAAATTTCGTCCGACAATCCCTGCGAGGAAGGGCCGGTGAAAAGCTCGGAATGCAGCAACTCGACCGCCCTCTCGATATCGTTTTCGTCGACCACAAATCCGATGTTGATCTCGGACGCGCCCTGAGAAATCATGTTGATGCGGATGTCTTTGAGGGCGGAAAATATCCTTCCGACCACACCGGGGCTGAACCTTATATTTTCGCCGACGACGCATACGATAGCCTTGCCGCCCGATGAGGAGGCCTCGGCGAATTCCGAAATATCCTTCTTAAGCTCTCCCAGGTTTGAAGTATCCTCGATCGCTACGGTGACGCTGACTTCACTGGTCGCGACAGCGTGGGCGATGACATGGTGTTTGTTGAATAATGTGAATACGGCTTCGAGAAAATCGGGTGCAAGAAACATCCGGCTGGATTCGAGATTGAGAAGCGTTATGCGCTCCTTGTACGCGATCGATTTCGCGACGCACTCTTCGGTTCCATCTCCTCTCGTGATCAGCGTCCCGCCGTAAGATGGATTCCGGGAGTTCCTCACGTACACAGGTATACTCTTCTCGATCGCAGGGAGGATCGTCTTTGGATGAAGGACCCTGGCACCGAAATACGCAAGCTCCGATGCCTCGTTGAACGTCATCTTCTTTATCCGCCGTGCGCCCTTGATTATTGACGGGTCGGCGGTCAGTACCCCGTCGACGTCGGTCCATATCTGTATCTCGGCTGCGTCGAGCAGTGAGCCGATGATAGACGCGGAGTAGTCGGACCCTCCGCGGCCGATGGTCGTCGTAATCCCTTGTTCGCTTGAACCTATGAATCCCTGCGTTACGACGACGTAGCCGTTGAGCACGAGCGGCACGAGGAGTTTCTTCGCCCTCTCTTCGACAACGGGAAGTAGCGGAGCAGCCTTCGTATAGTTATCGTCGGTGATCATATATTCGCGCGCGTCGACGAACATCGACTTCATCGATGTTTCTTCCATCGCCTGGGCGATGATCATCGACGA
Organism: Bacteroidota bacterium; assembly: GCA_021785235.1. The sequence continues at coordinate 6,927 of JAJYGB010000625.1, read as the reverse complement.
GAGCCGTTCACCGTAGGAGGCGATAGTGTCGAGCGAGCGGTTCGTCACCTCGCCGAGGACGGAGATAGCCTGCGACAGGTTCTTCAACTCGTGGGCGTAGACGGATATCTTTCCCTTCAGGTAATTCTTGGGAAGATCCGATGTGATCAGCTCGTCGACAAGCTTCTCGTGTCTCGACCTGATAGCCGTGATGACGTCGTTGGCTTCGTCCTTTTTCCCTTCCGCCGAGAGGTTTGCGATTTTCAGGAGCTGATTGGTCACACCCGCGCACGCCGAGACGAATACGATGGGCTTCCTTGGTATTTCCGATTTTACTATTTCAATGACTCTGCGGATGGCATCGGAATCCTCGACCGACGTTCCGCCAAATTTCATTATGATCATTTTATTTTTGCATTTCCGGTTATGGTAATCAACAATTCAAACTGCCGGTCCGCTATTGCGGACTCACTATAATTTAGCGTTAATTTGGAATCACGCGAAAGATACAACCAATTGATAAAGAGGGGCATAGAAGAAATTTATTGCCGCATTGAAAATCGCCAGGAAAGCGGGGACCTGCATTAGTATGATGATCAGAAAAATCCCCACAAAACCTATCCTGTTGTATACCACCGCCGCCGAATCGGGAAGCAATGAGGCGAGGACATGCGAACCGTCGAGAGGCGGGATCGGTACCAGGTTAAAGACACCGAGCATCACGTTGAGATAAATTCCACCCGAGAACATCTTTACCAGGAAAACGTAGAACGCGGACGATGACGCCACCGGACCTATTACAGGCTGTAACTGGAGAAGGCCTATCGTAATGAGAGAGCAGGTGAGTGCCATGAGCAGGTTGGAAAGGGGGCCGACCGCCGACACTATTATCTCATCCCGCTTGTAATCCGAAAAATTCATCGGGTTTACCGGAACCGGTTTCGCCCACGCTATGAAGACCTGCCCCACGGTGAGGAGCGAGAATAGCGGAACTATAATCGATCCCATTAGATCGATGTGCGGAATAGGATTGAGCGTAAGCCTGCCGGAATCGCGCGCGGTCGGGTCGCCGAGTTTCAGCGCGGCGTAGCCGTGGGAAATCTCGTGTATAATGACCGAAAACAAAAGTATAGGGAGTATGTATAACTCACGTAGCATATTTTCCTCTTGGATGAAACTTGTCTAAAACCTCTTTAAGGTAACTTCTGTCGAGATGAAGGTAGATCTGTGTCGTGCCGATGTCGCTGTGCCCGAGCATCTCCTGGACGGCGCGTATGTCGGCGCCCCCCTCGAGCAAATGTGTCGCGAAAGTGTGTCTCAGAGTGTGCGGATGTATGTCCTTTTTTATGTTCGCGTCTCTAGAATACTTGCGGAGCATCCTCCAGATCGAGATCCTTGAGATCTTCCCGCCGCGGAAGTTCAGGAAAATGAGATCGCTTGCCTGCGATTGATATCCGGCCGGGCGCTTTCGCCCCGTGCCGGCACGAACCGCCTTGTCGTACCGCTCGATCCACTCGAGGGCAATTTCTCCTATGGGGATGATCCTTTCCTTGGAACCTTTCCCGAAAACTCTGATCACATTCTCGCTTTTAATTAAATCTCTTTTCTTGAGATTAACAAGCTCGCTCACTCTCACGCCTGTGGCATAGAGCGTCTCTATGATGGCGCGGTCGCGAATTCCAAGCTCAGAATCCGTGTCGGGCGCCTTGATGAGCCGCTCAATCTCATCCCTGTTCAGGACGACGGGAAGTTTCTTCGACGGTTTTGGGCGGTCGAGATTCGCCGTCGGGTCTGCCTCAGACATCTTCCTGAAAACGAGGAACCGGTGGAGGACCTTCACCGCCGAGAAATTCCTGGCGATGCTGCTTTGTTTCAGGCCCATGTCGAACAAGGCTTTGAAGTAATTCCTGACCTCGGCCCTGGATATTTCGTTCAGTCCGGTGACGCCCCGCGATTCCATGAACTCCGCATAACGGTTAAGGTCGCTGCGGTAGGATATGAGACTGTTGTCCGACAGCCCTTTCTCAAATTTCATGAATTCGAAAAATAGGTCGAGTTGGTTGGAAATCTTCCTGTTCAGTTCTGGAGCGGCCATTTTTGTTGTTCCGAAAGGAGGTCTATTTCCTTCGCGGGGGCTTCGTTGATTTGGCGCGGTGGGCTTTGCGCGTCTTCTTCTTAGGTCCGGGTCGTGTCGGCGGGGCAAGTTCGTCGAGTTCCTGCTGGCTCAGCGCTTCGACCGGCTCCGGTATTTCATTCTCCTCTTGCGGTCTGTCGTCCGGCGGGACCGATTTCTGAACCGGGTACTCGATGCGTTTATGGTATATCCCCGACAAGACGGCCAGGAAATTTTCTTTTATCCTCGTCAGGTCGCCGAACGTAAGGTTTGTCTCGTCGAGCTGTCCCTCCTCGTACCTGCTTTTGACGATCGCGTCGATCATAGAAACGATGTTCCCCATGGATTTCTCCGGCAATGAGCGCGTGGCGGCTTCGACAGAATCGGCGAGCATTACTATCGCCGTCTCCTTCGACCGCGGCCGCGGCCCTTCGTACCTGTAGTCGCCCTCGCTCACGTCTCCGGTAGCAAAAGGTCTTTTCAGGGCCTTGCCGTAAAAATAGGCGACCAGTGTCGTTCCGTGATGCATCGGGATGAAATCCAGTATGCGCTGCGGGAGATGATACTTTCTGCCGAGCTCGATCCCCTCGGTGACATGCGACATAACCATCTGCACGCTGATGTCGGGCGGAAGCCAGTCATGCTTTGATTTGTTGGATTCCATCGTGTTTTCGATGAAATATTCGGGTTTCAGTGTCTTACCGATGTCGTGATAGTACGCTCCGACGCGCGCCAGGATCGAGTTCGCTCCGACCGCCTCGGCGGCCTTCTCCGCGAGTGTCCCGACAATAATCGAGTGATGGAACGTGCCGGGAGCCTTCTGGGAGAGTTCACGCAGCAGGGGCTGGTTGAAATCGGAGAGCTCCAGGAGAGTCAGATCGGTCGCTATGCTGAATACTCTCTCGAAGAAAATAAGAAGCCCGAAGGTGATGATTGGCGACAGTACCGAGTTCACGGCGATGAGCGAGAAGTCGGCGAGTATTGTGGGGGCATCCTCTCCCCTCTGGAATGAAACTGCGAGCGTCGCGACGGCGTAACCGAGGAATATGAACACAAGGCTTCTGAAAATTTGCGTCCTGTTCTTGATGTCGCGGACGGTATAGACGGCAAGCGCACCGGCACTGAGCGCAGTGAACGCGGCGCCGAAGTCGTTGCCTTTCATGGCGCCGACCATGAGCGCGATGGCGACCGTCGATTGGAACGCGACGCGCGAATCGAAAACTATAGTCAGTATCATAGACGCCACAGGCACAAGGACGAGATATTGCACGGGGAGAGTTGTCTGCGCCGTGAAGGCGAAATACATCAGCAGCCCCTCGAATATGAAGATGACGGCAATCAACAGGAGCATCTTGTTGTTGTAAAATATTTTCTTCCTGAAGAGGAAAAGGTATATGCTCAGGAGGCCGATGATGACGAGCATCATGAGGAACTTCCCGCCGAATTGAAGCATCAGGTCCGAGGCCCCGGTTCTTTCCTGAAGGGCCTTTTCGAGCGAATCGAGCTTGAGCTTGATATCGTCCGTTATCCGGTCGTGCTTGCCGATTATCCGCTCATTTTCCTTTACGAATCCAACCGTCCGCGGTACAAGATCGACGGCCGCGTTGATTTCGCGCTGGGTCTGGTTGCGATTGTAGGAAAGGTTAGGGAGGACCTGGGAGGCAACGGCGCTGGCGAGGATTTGTGCCGTAGTCGTGTCGCCCTTGAGGATGCTAAGCGCCGCCAGGTCGAGCTGGTTCGTGATATCCTGAAGGGTCAGGACCTGTTCCAGCGGGACCGGTGTTTCTGAATTCCTGTGACGAACCACGATTACCGACGAGCCGACCTGGTCCCTCGGCCTGTCAATGATCCCCGTCTGGTAGTCGCTGGCTAATATCGACGTGACAGCGGGGATGAGCGAACTGATTCTCCGGAGAGTCAGAGGATTGTGGTAAATGTTGACCAGAAGCTGATGCCAGTCTGAGCTTGAGAACCTGTAAGAGAAATTTTGAAGGATGTTGTACAGAGCGACGGAATCATTCACGAACAGCCGTTTGTTTCTCTCCCGCTCGGTCTTAAGCTGCAGTTCGAGAGCGCCCTGGACCTGCGAGATGAAAGCCGCCACCGAGTCGAGCCGGTACCTTTCGATCTCCACCCGGTCGAACACCGGTTTCACGTTGTCCACCGCCGCCTTCACTTCCTTCTCGTATTCGGCGGGGTCCTTGTATATCGGGAAGGAAAACGGCGCTATCACATCGTCGTGTGTCCAGATCGTGCCGACGTCGTAATGAATCTTCAGTTGGTTCTGGGATGGAGCAAGGAGAGTGACGGCGAGAACGAGTCCCAGGAGGACAACGACCTTGATCGTTATGCTCTTCTCGAAGTCTATCCCCTTGAGTCTCCGGTAAAAACGTCGCACTCTCGCGAAGAAATCAGCCATCTTTGTCAATGTCGGCTGTTGCTTCTGATTTTGAATATGAGGTTGAAGAACTCGGCCGCTCCGTTGTCGTCGTTCGACGATTCGGTGATGAGATCCGCACGTTCCTTCAGTTCCCAAACCGCGTTCTTCATCGCAACACCTGTCCCGGCGCGCTTGAAGGCCTCCAGGTCGTTCTTGAAATCTCCGAGGACCGCGACCTCATCCTTGCCGACCCGGAAATACTTCTCGAGATGCGCGAGCCCGGTGGCCTTCGAATAATTCTTGTTCTTGATTTCCAGATACCATCTGTCGCCGTGCTGCGAGCTGCGGTACACGTTAACGGTGACGCGCGAGAAGAGACCGATGGCCTTGCGCGCAATCGCCTTTATCACAGCCTTTGAGTCCGCGCCGACGATTACCTGAATTGTCCTGTCAGCATATGGAGCGAGGTCCTCCACGACGATTGTGTCGAGCTCGAGACTGTCGATGTAACTCGGGAGCATGGTATCCGATTCAAGCCGCATCATCTTGTTGTCGACGAAGAGTGCCACGCTTGAGAACCTCTTCTCGGCCTCCGAGATTACCGTTCTGACCACCTTCGGCTTTATGTAGCTGGCGAAGATATTCTGGTCGCTGTGCGGTAGTCGGACGAGCCCGCCGTCGAGGGAAATAATGGGTGATTTCATATCAAGCTCGTCGGCGATGCGTTCGGCTGACGAATGGGCGCGGGCCGTCATGATCGCGACTCGCATTCCGAGTCCTTTCAGTTTCCACACGCTCTCCCTCGTAACATCTGAAATCTGCCCTTGATTGTTCAACAGTGTTCCGTCGAGGTCCGTCGCAATGAGTTTGATTTGCTTGAGTTTCCTGATGAATTTCGGAGAAAGATTATCCATTACCGTTTGAATCGCTAGTTGCACTGATGATTACGCAAATCCTGTTAAAAATACAATGTTCGTGCGTCATCTTCTACGGTTCTTTGCATTTTCCTGCCGCAAATGCTAAATTTAGAGGGTTTTTCATAGGAGATTATGAGTAAGATTAAAAAAATTGGAGTATTTACCAGCGGCGGTGATGCACCCGGAATGAATGCCGCTCTGAGAGCAATCGTAAGAACAGCAGTTTATCACAACATTGAAGTAGTAGGAATCCAACACGGCTACAACGGAATGATCAAAAGTGATTTTATTCCAATGGGACCGCGCTCAGTATCAAATATCATTCAACGAGGCGGAACGATTCTAAAAACCGCCCGTTCAAGCGAGTTCATGACGCGCGAAGGACGCGCCAAAGCTGCGGCGAATTTAAGTGCGCAGGGAATCGATGGACTTGTTGCTATCGGTGGAAACGGAACGTTTCAAGGAGCAACTCTTCTTTACGACGAACACATGATCCCGACAGTTGGAGTCCCCGGCACGATTGATAACGATCTTTACGGAACGGATTTTACGATCGGTTACGATACGGCGATAAACACAGCCGTTGAAGCTATCGACAAGATTCGCGACACGGCGGATGCGCATGACAGAGTGTTCTACGTTGAAGTGATGGGACGCGATTCGGGTTTCATCGCACTCGATGTCGGCATCAGCGCCGGTGCGGAATACATTGCGATTCCGGAACTCGAGGCGAACTTTGAGGCGATCCGGCAAAAATTGACAACCGGCAGCCGACAAAGAAGCAGCATTATCGTCATTGCAGAAGGCTGTTTCAACGGCGGTGCTATGGATCTTGCGAGAAGAATGAGCGAATTCGTACACCTGCATTACCGCGTAACTGTTCTCGGACACATCCAGAGAGGCGGAAGTCCGAGCGCCCGCGACAGAGTCTTTGCTGCAAAGCTTGGATCGGGCGCTGTTGAAGCCCTACTCAAAGGCGAACTTAACGTGATGGCTGGTGAAATCAACAACAGCCTTGTCTTGACCCCGATGCGAGATACATGGGAAAAGAGAAAGGAAATTGACAGCAGGCTCGTCGATTTGGCACAGATACTCTCCATCTGAAAGAAAGCAGTCAGCTATCAGCCGTCAGCTGACAGTTAATGAATGGCCGAGGTAATTAATGACTAGTATGAAGAAAAAATTATTGACTGCCGCACTGTGTGGGGCACTTCTGCTTTCTTTTCAGGGATGCAGCATCACGCAGCTTACGATAGGCGCGACGGGCGGCATTCTTGAAGGCGGCTTTGAGGCGATGAACAGGGAAACAGATTTACAGCTTGCTTCTCAGGCAATCCCGGCAGAATTAAAGCTCCTCGACGGTTTGATCCTGAAAGCGCCCGACAACGAGAGCCTGCTTCTGCTCGGCGCTCAGGGTTATACGAGTTACGCGCTCGGATTTGTGGAGGACTCGTCTGGGCAGAGAGCGAGCTTGTTCTATCTTCGTGCGCGAGATTACGGCCTTCGAATTCTTTTTAGGAACAAAGACTTCGAGAATA
>JAJYGB010000003.1 GCA_021785235.1 Bacteroidota bacterium | reverse complement strand
TCCGTTCAACCCGACAACGCAGATCGCTTATTCCGTGCCAACGAAGGGCGCGAACGTGAGCCTGGCAGTTTACAACGTACTCGGTGAGAGGGTTGCCACACTCGTCAACGGACATCAGTCCGGCGGTGAGCACTACGCGACCTTCAACGGCGCGAGACTCGCCAGCGGCGTATATTTCTATCGCCTGCAGTCGGGTAACGTTACCATCACCAAGAAGATGATGATGATAAAGTAATTTGTTGAATGAGATTTCCCCTTGCGGTCTCTCTCATTCAGGAGATAGCAAGAAGGAGTGATTTGATAAAACTGGGAGATGCAAGATGTCTCCCAGTTTTATTTTTAAACCGTCGCGGTGAATTCCGGCAAAGTATTGTTTCATAGACTCCAGTCGTTAAATAATCCGGCAACCTGTCAGTCTTCCCTCCGCGTCCAACAGGCCACTTTGACAAACTATGCGAAGCGTGGCTGCCAGTCTAAGCCGATGAGATCCCTACGCTCTCATATTCAGTGCTTGGGAACTGTCGTGGGATCCGTTTTTTCAATGTCTTTCCTTACATAGAATGAAGGTGCTCTCTTATGATCAATAGGCTGCTGAATGTCTTATTCGTTATTATCGTTATCTCAACTACCGCGGCGGCGAAGACAGTGGTTTATGGGAGAGTCACCGGAACAGATAGCAAACCAATTTCTGTCGCGAACGTTTTCCTGTGCCACCCTGCCGACAGCATACCTGTTGAGAGGGTCTCGGTCCGGAAAGACGGCAATTACACGGTAGCCATCCCATCCTCAGGGATCTGGATGTTGCGTTTCACCGGCATTTTTCATCGTGAGTATCCAATCGCGATCTACGCCATCAATGGAGTCAGAGTACGATTAGACGTGCGTTTGAGAACCTATAACTACGGAAGTGTTTTCACGCCGGCGCTCATCGGGAATTTCAACGGCTGGTCTGTCCCTAGGAGGATTCCGCTCCAGGAGGGAAAGGATGGCATCTACTCTGCCACCGTGTCGAGCAATTCGGACACACTCATTTACCGATTGGTGAATGTAAGGTCAGGCGGCGAAGTTGAGGGAACGGACGCTGACGGCTATATCACAAACGGCATGGAGAATTATAACTCGTTCATTATCGCAGGCAAGCGTGAGGTTAGAATAGAGTTTGACCCCAACCGTCTGCCGTTTTCAAAGAAGCCTTCGACTTTCAAGTTTGCGAACGGAAGTTCGTTCGAAGCACGATTCGCCCGGGCTTATGCCGTCTTCGAGGATGCCAGGCAGAATTCGACGTCGGCTTTTTTCAAAAGCGTGGTGGACCACCATCCGATGGGATTTAGGTTTGACTATGCGCCTTATTTAAACAGGGTGGAGACTATGCTGCACAGGGAGCATAGTATACTGGTCAGGCACGCGCTGGACCTGAGTTATTTCGCCATCACTTATATAAGCACCAACGGCGTTTATGTGAAGCCACAGCTTTGCCAGCTCCTGTTGAAGAGTATTCCTCCGGACTCGCCGGTCTGGTCGCTTCGGCCTTCAACGATTTCAGAGGCGCTTGATTTCGCTGGATATCCTGTCTACAAGAGAATGGATTACATTCAAGAAGTCTTGAATACCAATCCCGTACCCCAGACTAAAATTATTCTCCTGTCGGATCGAATCAAGCTTATGTCTCGCTCGTTGAACCCGGGTGAGATGATCCCGTATCTGTCGATACTTGTTGATCAATATGGCAATTCACCTGAAGCGAAGGCTTGCGGGAAGACGTACTCCGGTTACCTCCAGCCTAAGGATGGCAAACCGGCTCCGCAATTTTCCGTGAATTCATATCCCGACACATCTTTGCACATAACGAATAATCTTTTTAAGGGGAAGTATTTCCTCCTCGATTTTTGGTCGCCGTCCGTTCGGAGTTCAGTCGGCGAGACCAGGCGTCTTCAAAGATTGCAAAAGGAGTATGTTAACAAAAATATCGTAATGGTGAGCGTCGCGTTGAATTTTCCATCCAAATCCAGGAGGAAGCGCGCAATACAAGAGAAGATGCTTCGGTACAACGCTGAGGTTCAGAACGGTTTCAATAACAAGATCTGCGAAGATTACGAAGTGTACTCTCTTCCGAAGCTCGTACTTATCGGTCCCACGGGAAATATCGTGGCGTCAGGCTGGGAGCTTCACGGAAGTAAGCTTGACAGCGTACTAAGGAATTTGCGTTGAAGATAATCGTCTTTCTCAAAACTAATCTGGGCTGAATTATGCGCCTCAAAAAATATTCCTACTTCTGCTTGATATTCATTGTCTGGCTAGTTGTGCCACCTTACAGCGTCGCTTACTCGCGACAGATTCATCCCCTTAACGCCGGCTCTGAGATCGCGTGTTTTCAGTCAACTGGGTTTCCTACTGTGGACGCGCCCGTGATCGGTATGGAGACACTAAGGAAGGCATTCGATGGGCTCAAAGTGAATTACCTTTCAGCCGATCAACTGAAGGAGGGACTCGATGCGGGCCGATTCGCGGCATTGGTGCTTCCTTACGGCAGCGCGTTCCCGGCGGAAGATTGGGGGACGATCCGAAGATTCTTATCGGAGGGAGGCAATCTTGTCCTTCTTGGAGGATATCCGTTTCATCAGCCGGTCCTGCGGGAGAACGGTAAGTGGGTGCTTGGGACTCCTCAACCGACTTACTCGTATCAGCTCCTAATCGGACCCGCCGACAAAGTGGATATTAATTCCTCTCCGTACTATTCCCGCGGGGCCAAGATTGTTTCGGTAAAGGGATCTGGCTTTAGCGCTAATGATTTCAGCTTCCCGGAAAAGGTTTATGAGCTCACGGTCCGGTTCACGACTACGAACGATTTTCCCGATGAGATCGGAAGCGCCGGACCGCGCAACGCGATATTGAGGCCATTGATTCAAGTCGTCAATGGAGAAGGGCTTCCGGTCGCATGTCCGCTCCTCGAGATCGACAGGCTGCGGGGATTCGGAGCGGGCGGGAGATGGGTCATTGAGCCGTCAGACTCCAAACTGAACGCGGCCACGATCAGGAGCTGCGTCGAGACAGCCATTCAGGGAGCCGCGCGACTGGAGGCTTTTCCAATTTACTCGTGCGTAGATAAAGGAGAGGTGCCTCTCCTGAGGGTCAACGAATACCGTCCAAAACCCGGAACTGGAGACCTGCCCGGTTCGAAGGTCGTGGTCGACGTTGAAAATCCAAAAGGGGTTGTCGTGTTCCGGTCTTCTCTCGACCTGGCCGGCACGAGAAAGTTTAAGACAGGGGTAGTGCAAATCAGGCCGGGCAAAACACTTGAGCCGGGATTTTACAAGGTGCGAATCACAGATACGCTCGCGAGCTGGCGGCCGAACACGTTTATGACGGGCTTCTGGGTGATGGACAGGAAACTACTTGAGTCAGGCCCTAGGATGTCTGTTTCGAAAGACTGGATCATGAAAAACGGTAAGGTATTCCCGATCATAGGGACAAGCTACATGGCGGCCAACGCAGGGAGAAAATTCCTTCTGGATCCCAATCCGTACCTGTGGGAGAAGGATTTCGCCAGGATGGAGAAACTTGGAATCAATTATGTGCGTACCGGATTCTGGACCGGCTGGCGGATGGCAATGCTCGATCCGGGATGGATGAACGAGGAATTTCTGCGGTCACTCGACGCGCTCCTTCTGACGGCGGCAAGCCATCATATCGTGGTGTGCTTCAATCTCTTCGCGTTTCTTCCTCCCTCAAACGGCGGCGTGAATCCTTACCTTGATCCTAAATCGCTGGAGTGGCAGAACGCCTTCGCCAGCATGATTGCTTCACGTTACAAAGGGATCGGGTGGATAAATTACGATTTGATTAACGAGCCGTCATATTCGCCTCCCGACAAAGTCTGGCAGGAGATCCCGATAGGCGATAAGTTCGAAAAAGCTGCGTGGAAGAAATGGGTTCTCAAAACGCATCGTGACGATCGGGACGCAATTTTGGATGACTGGCGGCAGGCAAACGGCGACACGTTTTCTCTTCCCACCGATGCGGACCTTTCATACTCCATGATAAGGGGCGACAGGCTGCCGAGGAAGGGGTTGGATTTCGATATGTTCGCGCAGGATGTCGTATCGAAATGGGCCGGGAACTTGGGCGATGTGTTAGATTCTTCCGGCGGCGACCCGCTCGTGACTCTCGGGCAGGATGAAGGCGGAATGTCGGGCCGTGTGTCGCAGCAGTGGTATTATCCTTTTGTCAGTTATACTTCGGTCCATACATGGTGGCTGAACAACGACCTCCTCTGGGACGTCGTCTCGACAAAGGTTCCGGAGAAGCCGGATCTCGTTGAGGAGACAGGACTGATGCGTCTCGAAAACGTTGACGGAGAATCGTGGCGAACTCCGGAGGCGGCCATGAGGCTTCTCGAAAGAAAATTTGCATACGCATTCATGGGAGAAGGCGCCGGCGCTGTCGAATGGTGCTGGAACATCAACGAGTATCAGTCGACAGACAACGAGGTCTCCATTGGACTGACGCGGGCAGATGGCACAATGAAAATTGAAACTGAAGTTCTGCCCGAGTTCGCGAACTTCTTCAAGAAAGCTGGACCATATCTACGGGATTATCCCACGGATCCGATAGTCGTCGTCATACCCAACTCGAGCTTCTTCACGGGCATGCCACACGCCTACGCCGGGGCGAAGCGCCTGGTGAGAGTCCTCGGTGAGAATTTCGGCGTTGCACCATCGATGCTTTCAGAATACAAATTGACTGCAGATCGCTTAAAAGGTGTCAAGCTTGTCATAGTCCCCGACGCAGGGTTTATATCTGATTCGGCGGCGTATGCCCTTTATCAGGCATCGCTTCATGGCACGAAAGTTCTCTTTACCGGAGCCGTCACGGGAAACGAATACGGTAAAGTGACAACGGATTTTAAGTTGCTGGGGATAAATCCGGGAAGCGAACCGGTAAGCCGGTACGAATTCACTCACTGGGGGCAAGGCAAAAACAAATCCGGGAATTTCGTGACCTTTAGCTCAGAGAAACCTGAACATCTTCTGAAAAGCCTCTCACCTCCTCTTGAGATCCTGAAAGGAAACATCCTTGACGAGCCGCTCCCTCTGGAAATGGCGAAGCAAAAGGGACCTTTATTAAACATGTTGACCGCTGTGATGGAGTACTCTGGCCTCAAGCCGCGCTTGTTTGATTCACCGCTCATGTCGCGGGTGTTGTATACCGGGAATGCCGCGCTGATAGTTTGTGTCGACGAATCTTCTGCGCCGCTGACCAGAGTTGTCACGGCTGGAAACTACAAGTATAAGATACCGGTAGAGGCGGGACGTTCCAGGCTTGCTCTCGTTAATCTCAAAGACGGGAAGATAATCGTCGCTACCAAAGGACAATCGATCATCAGGATGAACTGATATTTTCTCAATCTTAGCTGACCACCGCATCGATGAGCCAAGTTATCTGAACAAGGCGACTCAGCTGGGCCAAGTGATTCCGAAGTCATAAGGCTGATTGCGCTAACTTGCTGAGCGCGACCGGATACGGCGCCTAATTTCGGTGGGCAGTTTCAGAGGACCAAAGGACGAGTTGGGAGTGGTTTCAATTTCAGCCGGTGGTCGGTGGTGAGCGAGGTCCGAAGAGGACAACCACTCGTCAAAGCTTGTGTTTGTCTGACATTATTGCTATGTAGAGGGGCCTGGCCGGCGGCATTCCTCGAAAGGACTTGACCGGATCCTCGGGAGCGATCGCTAACATAAAACTTGTCAAAGGAGTGCTATCCGAATGATGAAATCAAGTTACAGTTTTGGCGGTTGGGTGAGGGTGAGCTCATTGTTTCACTTAGGTCGGCTGGAGTTTTCTCGACTAATCATGGCGTGCTGCATGTCGCTGTTCATCGCGGGCACAGCGTTTAGTCAGTCCGAACGCCTTTCAGATTCCCTCCATATAAATAGCGAAGGCTATTTCGAGATGCAGGGGCTTAACGTAATGGCTTACAGCGATTTCTATCCTGAAGGCCATCAGGGCGGAATTACTATTGTCCAGTTTGGTGAACGTGACGCCGCGAACGGAGATGTCCGAATAGATCCGACTCCCGGGCAGTGGTCGCCGGTGCCGAAGATGGGACCGCGCGTGGTGGATCGCAAGGATGGTATTATCAAAGTAACGCTCTGGTATCCGGACTCGAGCCAGGATGGAAAGGGTTTCAATCCGCTAGTTTATCCAAAACTTAATTTCAAATACACCGTCGAGACGAAGGCGGTTGGTTCCGGCGTTGAGGTCACTGTGAATCTAGACAGGCCTCTTCCGGAGAAATGGTCCAACCGAGTCGGCTTCAATATGGAACTCTTCCCCGGAAGCTACTTTGGAAAGTACTATCTAATGGATGGGAAATCTGGTGTCTTTCCGAGACAGGAAGACAGCCCATTATACCGCAATTCCCAAGGCAACCTCGAGGTGAAACCGATGGCAGTCGGGAAGGATCTGATCGTCTCGCCGGGAGATCCGAAGACCGAGATTAACTTCGTCAGTATGAAAGGGAATCTTGAGCTGATAGACGGACGCGGTTTGTACAACAACGGATGGTTCGTGATACGCTCGACGATTCCCTCGGGTGAGACGAAAAATGTTGTCGAGTGGATGATCAGCCCCAAGACAGACACAAGCTGGCGGTACACGCCGGTCGTCCAGGTGTCTCAGGTTGGTTACGCGCCTTCACAAGGAAAGTTTGCGGTGATCGAGCTCGACAAACTCACCGAGAGCTACCACCCAATTCAGCTTGTTCGTGTAACTCCGGATTCTGAAATGGTGGTGAAGACGGATTCTCATCCGGTTCCCTGGGGAGATTTCCTCAGGTATAAATATCTGAAATTCGATTTCACAGATGTGACAGCTCCGGGAATTTATAAAGTACGTTATGGGAAAGAGGAGTCGAACGAATTTCAAATAGCGGCGAACGTATATGCTCATAACGTCTGGCAGCCGACGCTCGAATTTTTTCTCGCCGAGCAGATGTGCCACATGAAAGTCGAAGGCAGGTACAGGGTATGGCACGGCCTCTGTCATATGGACGACGCGACGATGGCGCCAATCAATAAGGATCATTTCGATGGGTACTTCGAGGGGCCATCAACGCTCTGCAAATGGAAATCGGGACAACACGTGCCGGGCCTGAACATCGGAGGGTGGCACGACGCCGGCGATTACGATCTCAGGGTCGAATCGCAGGCAGGAACGGTTTACAAGCTCGGCCTCATGTATGAACTCTTCCACAACAATATAGACCAGACTTCAATCAACGAAACGACAAGGCTGACCCAGATACACGTCCCCGATGGCAAGCCCGATATTCTCGAGCAGATGGAACACGGACTTCTCCAGATCGTGGCGGGATATACGGAGTGCGGCATTCACTTCCGTGGTATCCAGGAAGCCACGCTGCATCAGTACACACTGCTGGGCGACGGGATGAACGCAACTGACAATCTTGTTTACCGGCCTGGGGCGACGGACCCGATTTTGCATCGGCCGCTGAAGCCTGACGATAGGATGGTCTTCACACAGACAGATCCGAGGCGCGAGCTGTATGTCGCCGCGGCTCTTGCCGAGTCGTACAGGGTGATGAAGAATTTTGACCGTCCCCTCGCCGAAAAGAGTCTCGCTCTTGCGGAGAAAGTGTTCAGAGAAGATGCTTACGCGCCTGCACCCGTCAAGATAAACGCCGCCGCGGAGCTGTATCTCACGACGGGCAAGAAAGAGTACGAAGATTTCCTAATCGCCAATGTGGATACTATCTGCGAAAACGTGCTGCCTTACAGCATCGAACTGGGAAGAATCACCTTCAAGATTAACAACAGCGAGTTCACCGCGAAAGTGCAAAGGGCTGTGGAAGCAACTGTGGCCAAAGTCAACCAAATGATGAAGCAAAATCCTTATGGCGTTCCGTACAAGCCGTACATCTGGGGAGCTGGCTGGCAGATACAGGAGTTTGGAGTCGATATGCTTTTCCTCCATCTCGGCTTCCCAAAGCTTGTCACCGATAATTACGCGTGGAACGCTCTCGACTTCGTTCTCGGCTGTCATCCGGGGAGTAACACCGCTTCGTTTGTCTCAGGAGTCGGTGTAAATTCGATGACAGTCGCGTACGGCGCTAACAGGGCGGACTGGTCATATATTCCCGGGGGTGTCGCTAGCGGCACGGCGCTCATAAGACCCGACCTTCCGGAGTTGAAGGTCTGGCCGTATTTCTGGCAGCAGGGGGAATACGTGATGGGCGGCGGAGCGACAAACTTCATGCTGCTTGCCATGGCAGCGGATAATCTATTGAACAAATAGAAAATTGAACAGGGAGTTGCCGTTATGGATGAAAGGATAAAATAAAGTGAACGAGCTGGAAAGTTGATGCGGGGGCTGCTGGTCGTCGTTTGCGGCTGTACCATGATGGGGAGTATCGCGTTGTGTCGGCCGGAATTCCCTCTCGGCTCCATGAAATTCACGAGTGAGACTAACGTTGGTAATGTCAAACTGCCGGGGTCTGTCGTGTACAGCGCCGCAAGGCGAACCTACCGAGTGACCGGATGCGGCAACAACATGTGGTTCAACGAAGACGACTTCTATTATGTCTGGAGAAGAGTAAAGGGAGACTCCGGGGTCGAGACAGAAGTCACCTGGATGGGAAAGGGAAAAATGGAAGACCGGAAGGCCGCTTGGGTAATTAGGGCCGGACTCGCAAAGGACGATCCATATGTCGACGCGGTCGACCACGCTCGCGGGCTCCTTTGCTTGCAGTACAGGCTCGTCAAGGGAGGCACGACGCTTGAAGTGCGATCTCCGATTTGGGCGCCCGTGAGACCTGAAGGAATCACGAGCTGGGTCCCGCACACATGGATGATACTCGAGCGAGACGGGAATCAATTCACAATGTGAGTCGTTCAGAATGGGAAGAAATTTACGGTCGGCACTGTGACGGTCGATTCGCCCGAAAATGTTTACGCGGGACTTGGCGTTTGCTCTCGCGACTCCACGATTTCCGAAACCGCCGTTTTCTCACATTTGAATTTCAAAGAAATCGGAGTGATACCCATGGAACAAAGAGTAGTTCAAAGCTCGCTCGAGACGATTGAGATAGATTCCGGCAAAAGAACCACGGTCTACAGCGCTAAGGAACATTTCGAGGCGCCTAACTGGAGCAGGGATGGAAAGACACTCTATTTCAACATGGAAGGACATGTATATACCATTCCGGTCACTGGAGGAAAGCCTAAGTTATTGGACACAGGCTTCGCCGACAGGTGCAACAATGATCATGGCCTTTCCCCGGACGGAAAAGAACTTGCCATAAGCGACCAGACCAAGGACGGCAAGTCGCGCATTCATATCCTTCCCAGTGGCGGAGGGACGCCGCGGTTGATCACTGAGCTTGGGCCGTCCTATTGGCACGGATGGTCTCCCGACGGGCAGACTCTTGCGTACTGCGCAGAGCGCGGAGAGAACTTTGACATATATACCATTCGCGTACACGGAGGAGAGGAGACGAGGCTGACTACCGCGCCCGGTCTCGACGACGGTCCGGACTACTCGCCCGACGGCAAATATATTTACTTCAATTCCGAGAGAACAGGGATGATGAAAATATGGCGGATGAAGTCAGACGGATCCGATCAGACCCAGGTTACCACTAACGACGGATGCAACGACTGGTTCCCGCATCCGTCGCCTGACGGAAGGTGGGTAGTCTTTGTCTCATACTCGAAGGATGTGAAAGGCCATCCTCCAAACAAGGATGTTGTGCTGAGAGTAATGTCCACTTCGGGCGGCGAACCGAAAATCCTCGCGACGCTTTTCGGCGGTCAGGGCACGATCAACGTCCCCTCATGGTCTCCCGATAGCAAGTATTTCGCCTTCGTGAGTTACAGGCTCATCAAGTTAAGTTGAATCGGCGGGAACAGCCTTTAATGGTACACGAACCTGCTCCCATTTTTCGGAAAACTGCTCGGCAGTGGAAACGCGTCAGCTGCGGCTTAAGAAAATATTGAAATTGAATATCGAGGGTTTGAAGAGATGAAAGTGCTATTTATCGGTGGAACCGGAAACATAAGTGCGTCGGTTAGCAGGCTTTGCGTGGAAATGGGAATCGACCTCTACCTTCTAAACCGTGGTACGCGAGGAGTAAAGATAAAAGGGGCCAGGACGATACTCGGCGATGTCTCCAAGCCGGGTGAGTTGTCGCGCGTGCTTAAAGGCCACAAGTGGGACGCCGTCGTAAATTGGATCGCATTCATACGGGAGGACGTCGAGAGAGACATTGAACTCTTTCGAGGGAAGACCGGACAGTACGTATTCATAAGCTCTGCTTCCGTTTACCAGAGGCCGCCGGCGTATCCTATCATCACCGAATCGACACCACTGGTTAATCCATATTGGGAATATTCGAAAAACAAGATCGCGTGCGAAGAGACGCTGAACCATGCCTATTGCAACGGAGCGTTCCCGGTCACTATAGTTCGCCCCTCGTTCACGTATGATACAGTGATTCCGCTGGCCATCGGAGGCTGGAACGAGTACACGGTAGTTGACAGGATGAAGATGGGGAAGAAGATAATCGTTCACGGTGACGGTACGTCGTTATGGACGATAACCCACTCGGAAGATTTCGCGAAAGGATTCGTCGGGTTGCTCGGTCATCAGCAGGCGATCGGTCAGTCGTTCACGATAACGTCCGACGAAGTGTTGACCTGGGACCAGATATATCGGACCGTAGCCGAGGCCGCAGGAGTGGAGGCGAACATCGTACACATCGCGACTGATTTTCTCGTGCGGTCCAATGAATCGTTGAGGGGAACGTTGCTTGGGGACAAATCGCATTGCGCGATATTCGATAACTCCAAGATAAAGGCGTTCGTGCCTGGTTTCAAGGCGACGATGCCTTTGAATGTTGGTGTGAAGAAAACGCTGGCATGGTTCGATGCGAGCCCGAAGAGAAAGGTAATTCTGGAGAGCACTAATGAGATGATTGACCGAATAATAGGGGCGTATGAGAAGATATGAAAAGCACTACCGAAAGCCTATTAGAGCATCCTTTACCCTTCACCCCCAAACTTGGAGAAGTTGAAAACGAAAGACGGTCTCAGCCTTATTTAGCTTTCCTGAAACGGTACTCTGATCGATTCAGAGTACGGGACGTCCGGAATACCAATACGGGAGGTGAAGTGGAACACATAGGAGATGACCGCCATATTTGACAATCCAGCCGCGACGGACTAATTTTAGTTAACCTTTTGGAAAAAGCCTCAAAGGGAGAGAGGAAAAAAAAGATATTGAAACCCGGTCTTCCGGAAGCGGATGGATATTAGCCCACCAGAGATGCGATAAAACAACCAAGGGAGAAGCCATGTACCCAAACTTGAAAAGACTACTCATCAAGTTCTCTTTATTCTTAGTTGCAATGTTCCCAGCCTACTCAGCTATTGCGAAAGCGAAAGAGCCGGAGGTGATGAAGGGACTTGAGACTAACAAGAAGGTCATCATAGCCGAAATGAAACAGCAGTTGAAGGAAGAGTTGGAGCACTTCGGCGCGCCGACGATCGACCATAAATACGGCGGCTATTTCACCGACATGAATTACAAATGGCAGCTTAAAGGGCCGCAGAATAAAATGATCGTCACGCAGGCGCGGCTTGTCTGGGCCAATGCGCACGCCTCAATGTATTATCACCAGAAAGAACCGTACTTCAAGTATGCCGCGCATGGCTTAAAATTTCTCAAGAACGTTATGTGGGACAAGAAGTACGGGGGCTTCTTTGATATCGTGAGCAGAGAGGGGAAGCCGCTCGGACGGAACGGGAATTACGTCAAGACCGCTTACGGAAACGCTTTCGCGATTTACGGCCTGGCCGGTTACTACAAGGCGTTCGGAGATACTTCGGCGCTGAACCTCGCCGTGAGGACGTATAGATGGATGGACGAGCACAGCTATGACCCAAAGTATGGCGGTTACTTCCAGTACATGTCAAGGCAAGGTGTCCCCTATAAGAACGGTTTTCACGGCACGCCTCCTAAGGATCAGAATTCCATGATACATATAATGGAGGCGTTCACCGAGTTGTATCAGGTGTGGCCCAATCCGGAACTGCGCGTGCGCCTCGACTCTCTGTTCCATGATGTAAGGGATATAGCGATCGGAA
>JAJYGB010000433.1 GCA_021785235.1 Bacteroidota bacterium | reverse complement strand
CCGAGCACATCGCTATCATCATGGATGGCAACGGTAGATGGGCGAAGCAGCGTGCCTTGCCCCGTGTTGCGGGACACCGTGAAGGCGTAAACTCCGTCCGTGATATCGTCGAGGCGTGCGGCCAGCTCGGTGTGAAGTGTCTTACGCTCTACACTTTCTCGACGGAGAACTGGAAACGGCCGATGCAGGAAGTCTCCACGCTGATGAGGCTGCTCGTGAAGGCGCTTCGGGATGAGACCGACAGACTCTACAGGAACAACGTCCGCCTTACAGCGATCGGCGACATTGAGTTGTTGCCGGCGGGAGTACAACGTGAGCTGGTTGATGCCTTTGAGAGAACGAGTCGGAATACAGGGCTGAACCTTAATCTCGCGTTGAGCTATTCCGGCAGACGTGAAATTGTGGAAGCGGCAAGGAAAATTTCAGCAGATGTGGCGAGCGGCAAAATAAACGTGGACGAGATAAGTGAGAGTCTCTTTTCGAAGTACCTGTATACCGCGGCTATGCCGGATCCGGATCTCCTGATCAGAACAAGCGGCGAGTTCCGAATAAGCAACTTCTTGTTGTATCAGTCCGCATACACGGAGATTTACTTTTCGAAAGTATATTGGCCCGATTTCCGCAGGAGACAGCTCTACGAGGCGATAACCGATTTCCAGAAGCGGGAACGAAGATTCGGCCTCGTGAGCGAGCAGGTAAAACGCCTCCAGACGATTTGATAATTCAATTAACCAGAGTGAGCAATTTTCGCGAGGGAAGCAACCGCGGCGTTTATTTTTCGTCTAAGGAAGGAAAATAGCCCGCGTTGGATTGTCCCCCACAGCGAGCGCATTGTTCGGACACCTTTAAGCTAATGGTTTTTCCGGAAAGAATCTGATAAGGATGAAGTATCTTTTTTTGTTTCTCGTGGTCGGCTCGATGATTGTCACCGCACAGGCGCAGACTGAAGAGAAGGCTAAACCCCTGAAAATTCTGGGGATTTCGGTCGAGGGGAATAAGCAGACCGATGCCGCGGCGATCATCAGGTATTCGGGACTGCAGACGGGGGAGGAATTCACACCGGGCGGCGATAAAATACGTCAGGCGATAAAACAACTCTGGTCGCTTGGAATCTTCTCGGACATCGAAGTTCTCCTCGACAACCGCGTCGGTGACGGCGCCTTCCTCCTCGTCAAGGTCAAGGAATACCCGAGGCTTAACGACATCGTGATTAAGGGCAACGACGAACTGAGCGAGAAAGACATAAAGGAGCAGATCAATCTCATCAAGGGACAGATCGTTAACCCGCAGGACCTTAGCACCCTTGTTTACAACATCAAGAAGAAGTACGAAGATAAGGGATATCTCCTGGCGCAGATCGATCCCAAGCTCGAGCCGGTCGCGGACACCGCGGATGCCCCCGTCAATCTTGTCGTGAACATCGACGAGGGCAAGGAAGTGAAGATCGAATCGATCACTTTCAGCGGAAATCACGAGTTTTCCGGCGGCGATCTCCGCGGGGCGATGGACGACACGAAGGAAAAAGTGTGGTGGATGTTCTGGCGCAGCGCCAAGTTTGAACGGAAAAAATTTGAGGACGATAAACAGAAGATCGTCGATTTTTACAGAGAGCATGGCTATATCGACGCGTCGGTCATCTCCGATTCCATATGGTACAGCCCCGACAAAGAGAATATGTTTATTCACATCAACATCTATGAGGGGAAGAAGTATTACATCAGGCATATCGTATGGGAGGGGAACACGCGTTTCCCGACCAGCGTACTCGACGAGCGGATCGGACTCAAACCCGGAGAAGTCTACAACAAGAAGAAGTTCGACGAGAACCTCCGCGGGAATAAAGACCAGACCGACGTGGCGTCGTTATACCTGGACACCGGCTACCTGACATTCAATGTCGAGCCGACGGAAACGCGGGTGCCGCCCGATTCGGTGGATCTGAGAATTAGAATTTATGAGCGCAACCAGTTCAGGGTCGGCGAAATCATTATTAATGGTAACACGAAGACTCAGGACAGAGTCATCCGCCGGGAGTTGTTCACCGTACCGGGTGATTATTTCTCACGGGCACTGATTATCAGGAGCGTCAGGCAGCTTTCGCAGATGAACTATTTCGATCCGGAGAAGATCAAGCCGGATTACTACATCGTGAACGATTCGACGGTGAATGTGACGTACAGTGTGAAGGAAAAATCGAGCGACACCTTCAACATGTCGATCGGATACAGCCAGCTTTTCGGATTCACGGGATCGATCGGAGTTAGCTTCAATAACTTCGACATAAAACACCCGCTGCAGGGCGGAGCCGGGCAGGCTCTCAATTTCACCTGGCAGTTCGGTGTCAGCAGCTACTACAGGACTTTCTCTCTCGGTTTCAGTGAGCCGTGGTTCATGAATACTCCTACGTCTCTCGGCGTAAACGTATTCGATACGCGCCAGATCTACACATACGATTACCGGATGACCGGCGGATCCATAAGCATTGGACGCAGGCTGAGATGGCCGGACGATTATTTCCGCGGCGACTGGATCCTGACAGCCCAGAAAAATAATTTCATTAGCGGACCCACGACGCTTTATCCCCTCGGAGTCAGCGACGAGTTCAGTCTTACTCAGGTGATTTCGAGGAACAGCACGGACAGCCCCATATTCCCATCGGTCGGATCGAACGTATCGTTATCTGATGAGATTGCCGGGCCGCCGATCTTTCCCGGAGGAACAAGTTTCCATAAGCACATATTCACGGCGGATTTTTACACGCCTTTGTTTGGTTCGAACCGGGTCGTGCTTTACAGCGGGACAATATTCGGTGTCATCGGCGCGGTGAAACCCCATCTGTCCGTGCCGCCGCTAGAGATGTTTTATATGGGAGGGACCGGCCTCGGCTACATCTCGACCACCCCGCTGAGGGGATATGCAGACCAGAGCGTGGGCCCGAAGGATGCGAACGGAAATCCGACAGGCGGCAACGTGATGTTCAAGCAGACGATGGAATTGCGCTTCTCGATCCTGCAGGACCCGATGCCGCTGTACGTGTTGCTGTTTGCCGAGGGAGGCAACGTTTACACCAATTTTGCCCATACGAATCTTTTCCAACTTGACCGTTCCGCCGGTTTCGGGGCCAGAATTCTCATAAACCCGATCGGATTGGTGGGCTTTGACTACGGCTACGGTTTCGACCCCACCGGACCGCTATCCGGCCCTTCCGGCTGGCATTTCCATTTCCAGTTCGGCAAGAGCTTTTAAGTCTCAGGACTGTTAATTTTATGTCAAACAAAAAGAGAGGTTAGAAGTGAAAGAGAAATTCATTGTTCTGCTATCGTCGGCGATTATCCTGTCGGCATTGGGTTTCATGTTTGCTGTATCCCCGAAGAATGAGCCGTTGAAAATCGGCTATGTTAATTCCGCCACGATTTTGAACCAGTTGCCGGATGCGCAGGGTGCCCAGAGAAAGCTGGACGCGCTGATGAAAGCCTGGAGCGACACCGTCGACCAGATGTCAAAAGAGTACCAGACGAAGGTCGACTCCTACACCAAGCAGTCGGCGATGATGACCGATCAGGCCAAGCAGCAGGCACAGCAGGATATAAACGCTCTTCAGCAGCAGATATTGGCATATCGGCAGGAGAAAGTCGGTCAGGGCGGCGAACTCGACCAGACCCGGGAACTGCTTCTGAAGCCGATCCGCGACAAAGTGTACGGCGTTATCGCCCGCGTTGCCAAGGCAGAGAAGATGCAGTTCGTTCTCGACAAGAGCGACCAGGCGGCGGTAATTCTCTACGCAGATCCCGACTACGATCTTACATACAAAGTGCTCGATATCTTAACGAGACAGGTGGTAAAGTAAAATCATGAAAACGAGAGATTTGAAATTATGGTCGCTCGTTTCTGCCTTTATCCTTCTTTCCAGCACGTTGGGTTTCGCTCAGCAGAAAATCGGTTGGATCGACACCCAGGAGATCATGAAGAAGCTCCCTGAAGCCATCGAGGCGCAGGCGAAACTCGATGCGTTCGTCAGCCAGTGGCAGACGGAAATCAACAAAATGCAGAGTGACCTTCAGCAGGAATCTGATGACTACCAGCGAAGGCGCCTCATTCTGCCGGAACAGGCCCGGATTCAGGAAGAGCAGAAACTTGGCGATATGCAGAAAAAAATAATGGACCTCAGGAACCAAAGGTTCGGCCCGAACGGAGATCTTGCACAGCAGCAGAACACTATCATGAGACCCGTTCAGGAAAAGGTTCTGCAGGCAATCCAGGATGTCGCTAAAGAAGGCGATTACGATTACATATTCGACAAGAGCGGCCAGGTACTCCTGATGTATTCGAATCCGAAATACGATCTCACGCAGCAGGTGCTGGACAAGCTCAAGATACCTTCGACTACCACTTCACCGATGACAACACCGCCTTCAACGAATCCTCAGAATCCGGGTCATTGATGAAGGTCTCCGACATAGCCAGACTCATCGGAGCGAGCGTCGATGGCAATGCCGAAGTTGAAATATCCGGAATAGGAAAGATCGAAGATGCCAGGCCAGGAGAGATTACTTTCCTGGCCAACCCGAAGTACCAAAAATACTTCGATACGACGGGGGCGTCCGCGGTAATAGTCTCCGAGGATTTCAAGGGGAAGCGTCCCGGTATGACGCTCCTGAGAGCCAAGGATCCATACGTAGCTTTTGTATTCACTCTTAAAGCGATGATACCTCCGCCGGAGCCTCTCTCTGCCGGAGTAAATCCGGTCGCGTACATTTCTCCGAAAGCGGTCATCGGGAAAGATGTCCGCGTCGGAGCCTTCGTATGCATCCTGGATAACGCGAGAATCGCGGACGGAGTGAAGATCTCGCACGGCTCGGTCATCGGTGAGGATGTGGAGATAGGAGAGAATTCGCTCATTTATCCCAATGTGACCGTTTACCAGGGCTGCAGGATAGGGAAGAACGTCATAATTCACAGCGGAACGGTGATCGGTAGCGACGGGTTCGGCTTCGCTCCGAAGGAGGACGGAACTTACGATAAGATTCCTCAACTCGGTAGAGTGGTCATTGAGGACGACGTCGAGATCGGCTCGAATTGTTCCGTTGACAGGGCAACGCTCGGCGAAACTCGGATCTGCCGCGGTGTGAAGATTGATAACCTCGTCCAGATCGCACATAATGTTGTCGTAGGCGCAAACACGGTGATAGCCGCTCAGTCTGGGATCGCCGGAAGCACAAAGCTCGGCAAGAACTGCGTTCTCGCCGGTCAGGTCGCTATAGTTGGCCACCTGGAGATAGCCGATCGCACGACGATTGCCGGGAAATCCGGAATCTCGAAGTCGATCAAAGAGCCCGGTAAAATCTTTTTCGGAATTCCTGCGAAGGAGATTCGCGAATCCAAGCGTATTGAAGGCGCGCTGAGGATGCTGCCGAAGATCATCGAAGAGTTCACCGCTCTTCAGCAAAAAGTAGAGAAATTGACCAACAAGGAGTAGCAGTATAGATGCTTGTTCAACAGCGTACCATTTCAAATAAAGTCTCAATCTCAGGGGTCGGGCTTCACACGGGATGTGAATCAACGATCACGTTCCTTCCCGCTCCGGAGAACCACGGGATAGTTTTTCGCAGGACGGACGTCGGGGGAAATCCGGAGATACCCGCGCTCGCGGATTACGTCGTGGATGTATCGCGCGGCACGACCCTCGGAATCGGGGACGTGAAGGTCCACACCGTTGAGCACGTCCTCGCCGCCGTCGCCGGGCTCGAGATAGACAACGTGATGATTGAGCTGGATGCTCCGGAACCGCCGGTTGGGGACGGCAGCGCGAAGCCGTTCGTCGATGTTCTCCTCAAGGCTGGATTCACCGTGCAGGACGCGCCGAAAGACTATCTCATAATCGACCAGACGGTGGAATACCTGAACGAGAAGAAGGACGTCCAGATGGTGGCGCTCCCGCTCGACGATTTCAGAGCCACTATAATGATCGACTATAAGAATCCGGCACTTGGCAGCCAGCACACGGGTATGTTTTCGCTGGAGGATGAGTTTGTAAACGAATTCTCTACCGCGAGAACCTTCTGCTTCCTTAAAGAGGTCGAGATGCTCCGTGAGAACGGGCTCATCAAGGGAGGGAACCTCGATAACGCGATCGTGATTGTGGACGACGAGATGGAACCCGCTGAATTGAAGAAACTTGCCAATAAGCTCGGCATCAACGGATCGATCATACTTGGATCGACGGGGATATTGAACGACAAGACCCTGAGGTATAAGAACGAGCCTGCGCGCCACAAGCTCCTGGATCTAATCGGTGACCTCGCGCTGGTTGGCGCGCCGATGAAGGCGCAGATTCTCGCCGCCAGGCCCGGCCACCCGCACAATGTGGAGTTCGCCAAGAAAATCAGGAAGCTGTACCAGCAGAAGAAGATTGTCAAGAGATACCAGTTCACTAAGACCGCAGGCGTCATATTCGATATTGAAGCTATCAAGCGGATACTCCCTCACAGGTACCCGTTCCTCCTCGTCGATAAGATCGTCGATTTCAAGCTCGACGAGAAGGTTGTCGGCGTGAAGAACGTCTCTACTAACGAACCGTTCTTCCAGGGACATTTCCCGGGAAAGCCCGTAATGCCAGGTGTTCTGATCGTGGAAGCGATGGCGCAGACCGGCGGGATACTCCTCCTCAATGGGATGGATAATCCCGGCGACAAGCTCGTCTACTTCATGTCGATGAACAATGTGAAGTTCAGGAGAACCGTCATACCGGGAGACCAGCTGATAATGCAAGTCGAACTGGCCTCGAGACGGAACAAGATTGCCACAATGGTCGGGAAGGCTTTCGTCGACGGGACGCTTGTTGCCGAAGCAGAGATGACGGCGGCTATCGTCGACGCAAATAATACCCAATCCGACGTGAAATGATGTGAGATATGGCGACATTGATTGATCACAGAGCCGTCGTCAGCCCGAAAGCGCAGCTCGGAGACAACGTGTCGGTCGGGCCTTTCACCGTAATCGAAGATAACGTAGTCATAGGCGACGGCTGCAAAATAGCGGCATCGGCGTATATTGCCGACGGCGCGCGTGTCGGCAGGAATTGCGTGATCCATCACGGCGCCGTCGTTTCCAACGTCCCGCAGGATTTGAAGTTCGCCGGCGAGCCTACCATACTCGAGATAGGTGATAACACCGTCGTGAGGGAATTCTGCACGCTTCACCGCGGAACAGTAGAGACGGGCAAGACGAAGATCGGTAGCGACTGCCTCCTTATGGCGAATGTTCATGTCGCTCACGACACCGTGGTCGGAGACAGGTGCATCTTCGCGAACCTCGTCGCTCTCGCGGGTCACGTCACCGTAGGCGACTGGGTGACGATCGGAGGAGGGACGCCGGTCCACCAGTTCACGAATGTCGGCTCACATGCCATGATCGGCGGCGGGTTCCGTGTGACGAAGGATGTCCCCCCGTTTGTTCTCGCCGCGCGCGAGCCCCTTCGTTACGAAGGCGTGAACGTAATCGGACTGCGCCGCAGGGGATTCACACGTGAACAGATTGAGATGATCGAAAACGTGTACCGGGTACTCTACTCATCCGGAATGATGTACAGCGATGCCATAAGGAAAATCGAGAGCGATTTTCCCCCTTCCAAAGAAGTCTCCAGCATAATCACCTTTCTCAAGAATTCATCCCGCGGTATCATAAGGATCTGACCGTGAGCGCCGGCGAGGCCTTCGACAGATCGGCTTACTCCCCGCGGGGGCTCGCGGTCAGGGAATGGTTCTGCATTGACACCGCGGACCAGACCGGCGAATTCAACATGAAGTTTGATCTCGGCCTCGTGGAGGAGTTCAGGATTACGGGCCGGCCCGTCCTCCGGTTCTACAGCTGGAAGCCATACTGTATCTCACTCGGGAAAAATCAGGCTCACTCGGACATTAACGCCGCGCTCGCCGGGCGCGACGGCATCGATATAGTTATGCGCCCAACCGGGGGAAAAGCCGTCCTTCACGCCGAAGAGCTCACATATTCCGTCGTAATGGAAACTCGCGGCATGTCAGTCAGGGACAGTTACAACATGATCAGCACGGCACTTGTCGAAGGGCTAAGGGCGCTCGGGGCGGACCTGGAGTTGTCGCAGAGCTCGGCGGATTTTCAAAAACTGTTCCGGGACCCATCGGCTATTCCTTGTTTTTCAACTTCGGCGGTGTACGAAGTGGAACACCGCGGGAGGAAACTCGTCGGAAGTGCGCAGCACAGGTTCGGCGACGTGCTCCTCCAGCACGGTTCGGTTCTGATCGGCGATTATCACAAGGAGATCGTGAAGTATCTCAACGTCGGCGAGGAGTTGAAGGAAAAAACCCGGCAGGATCTCGAATCGCACACGACTACGCTGAAAGAGATCCTCGGCAGGGACATCGGACGCGGCGAGATCATCGGGGCTGTCAAAGGCGGATTTGAGAGGACTTTCGGTGCTGATTTCTCAACCTCTGATGGTGTGAATCTCCCACGCAAAACTGGAATGCTCGGCAGCTGATAACTGCAGACTGCCGGGAAAGGAGCGAAAGATGGCGGAAAAATCAAAAGCGAAAGCGGTGACAACTCGGACCATAATCGAGTCGAAGAAGAGCGGAGAGAGAATTGCCGCGCTTACGGCATATGATGCCATTACGGCCCGAATACTTGACGAGTCGGGAATCGATATTATCCTGGTCGGTGACTCGCTTTCCAACGTTTTCCAGGGAAACGACACGACGATTCCCGTGACGCTCGACGAAATGATTTATCATGCGAAGATCGTGACCAGGGCCGTGAAAAGGGCTCTGGTCGTCGTGGATATGCCTTTCATGAGTTACCAGGTCGACGTTCAAGAGACGCTGAGCAACGCGGGGCGAATCCTGAAAGAGACGGGCGCGAGCGCCGTCAAAGTGGAAGGTGGCAGAGCCATCGCAGAATCCGTGCTAAGGATGACGGAAATCGGCATCCCCGTCATGGGGCACCTCGGGCTTACTCCTCAGTCGATAAATAAATTCGGTGGCTACAAACCGCGGGGAGAAGACAAAGAAGAAGCAGCTGACATATTGGCGGACGCGAAACTCCTGGAGTCGGCAGGTGTGTTTGCCATTGTGCTCGAGAAAATTCCCGCCCAGCTGGCGGCGAAGGTAACGAAAGCCGTCAAAGTACCTACGATAGGGATTGGCGCCGGTCCCAACTGTGACGGGCAAATACTTGTATACGCCGACATGCTTGGACTGACGCAGGAATTTAAGCCGCGCTTCGTTCGCCATTACGCCAACATTGCCGAGGACATGCACAACGCTTTTCTCCGGTATGTGGAAGATGTGAAGAAGGGCGAGTTCCCGTCAAAAGAAGAGAGCTACTGACAGAGTCACTACTGGTCCCATCGGATTCTAGCGCGAAGGGGGCGGGCGGCATCTCTTACGGGAGAAGCCGTTGGTTGAACGGCGTTGTTGCATGTAGGGATTGAAGCTGATAATATTCCCTAAAACAGTATCGTAGTTTAGGCGAATTGCGTTACAACGAATGAAAGCGGCGGACGACATGGAAGCCTGTGTGAATCATCCCAACAGAAAAGCACTTTCTGTCTGCCATGGCTGCGGGAAGCCATACTGCAAATCATGCCTCGACGTGGGGAACGAATTCTATTACTGTAAAAACCCGGCCTGCCAGGAGCTGTTGAGGAAGGAGACTTCCGTAACTCTCCTCCCGCCGAGGGTGGACTGCCCAGGCTGTTCCAGCGAGCTGGAACTCACGGACAGCGACCGTGCCTTGAAGAAATTTCACTGCCCGGAGTGTGACGCGTTTCTGGATTTTACGATCGATCCACCGAAGGTTTTGGACCGCAAGGACTACACGAAGGTGTTCTCCTCCATGAATCAGGGTCATATCGCTCTCCTTAAATCGATCCTCGACGATGCAGACTTAGATTATTACGTCATCGGGGAGTATTTCCTGGCCACGGATCCGCTGATCCAGCCGGCGAAGTTCTACGTGCTTAATGGCCAGGTAACCGAGGCAAGTGAGATCGTGAAGAAGTTCAGCGCGAACCTTTTTGCAGTCACGAGACGGAAGGATCTCTCGGAATAGGGCGGGCCGACGGTTTGTAAAGATGCTCGGAAGCTCTGATCGAATCACGCTTTTTGAAAACTGCGCCGGGAGTCAATCGGAATCGTGTTTTTTCTTTCGTAGGTCCAAAGGTTGGGGCATTCCCCGAGGGTGACGGCCTGCACTCGCTTTTGCCCAAAGCTTGACATTCACTACATGTCGGACTAAATTAGTTCAAAATTTGCACATTAAGAGCGCTTACATATCGACGAAAGGCCTTGGACCGACAGCGCCGGCTCCATCACGCTCCACGATCATTTCCGAAGAGACAGGAACTCGCAAAGAAAACATTTGCGCATCAATTGTTTATTTCCCAAAAGATTCAATTGAAAAACCGGGCGGGCCGTATGTGGCAAAAGCGGCCGGCAGACGAATCATTTCCGTGGCCTGCCCGCATGTCGGCCGTTAGAGCTGCTGACTTATTTGGAGGAGGTATTACATGCCAAACGGCAAGGTAAAATGGTTCGACGGTAAGAAAGGCTTCGGCTTCATCGAGCAGGATAATGGCGAGGATGTCTTCGTCCATTACAGCGACATAAAAACCGACAAGCAATATAAAACGCTCGACAAGGGAGTCGAGGTCGAGTTCGAGATTGTCGAAGGCGCGAGAGGTCTAAAAGCCGTAAATGTTACCGTAAAATAGGCTTTCGGACCAAGTTCTTTGAAAAACCCAATGTCGGAAGGATTTCACGGCATTGGGTTTTATATTATACTAGTAAGGAAAAAAGATGAGTTTTGAATTTAAACCCAAGGACATCGAGAGCATCGGCTCGGTACTGCAGACGAAACCCGTCAAGCAGGGCAACTTCTATCGATTCGACCTCTTTGACCTGAAATCCAAGCGTAAACTCGCCATAGAAATTTATCCCTCTCTCAAAATCGGCAAACGTAAAGGAAATCTCATATCCGTCTACACGATCAATTCTCATCTCCAGCTGCATCAGTGTACCGGTTACCTCGCGTCGGATCTCCTGGGCGAAGTGACATTTTACTCGGAAGCGGACGGGAAGTTGAGCGGTTTGATCGTCGAACGCGAAGCAGGCTGCTCCTTGTATGCCAACGTCGACAAGAGCGTCCTCTCGGGTGACTTCACCCGGCTGGGACCCGAGGTCATGTTGAGCAGCATAGCACTCTCTCTCGCGGAGACAAGCATTAAGTGAAAGTCAGTCTGTTCGTAAACCACATTCCCGCACCCAAGATCGAACGCGCCAAACTTGCTGTCCTCATCCGTGAAATAATTCATGATGAGAAGAAGAGAGCCGAAAGTGTCAACGTTGTGCTCGTCGATGACGATTATCTCCTTGAAGTGAACAAAAAGTTCTTGAACCATAATTACAAAACGGACGTCATATCATTCGACCTTAACGGTGACGGCGAAATTGAGGGTGAGATATACGTCAGCATGCAGCGGGCGCTTGTGCAGGCGAGGCGCTATAAAGTCGCGGTCGAACGAGAGGTCGTAAGGTTGATCGTACACGGCATCCTACACCTGACGGGCTGGCAAGACAAGACTCGTTCGGAAAAGTTGAGGATGAGAAAGCGCGAAAACGAGTTCATTGAGCGGTTTTTTGCCGGGCATAGAAGGCGATAGCTTGACTTTGGAGTTTTTCAACATATATTTGTCTTGAGGATACATAGGAGATGCAGGAAAAAATCATCGAACTGATAGTCGTACTGATGAGGGAAATCCGTCAGACACGAGATATCTCGAAGGTTGACGTCTCGAAGTTGACCGAGAGCGGCTACAGTCAAACCGAAATCTCGACCGCACTGAGCTGGATCTACGACAAGATGAACCTGCGCGAGCCGTTGAAACGGGTGAAGGGTTCACGCGCAAGATCTTACAGAATATTTCATGAAGCCGAGCGGCAGATAATGACGAAGGAAGCCCGCGGGTTCCTCGTCGAGATGTATGAGCTCGGCCTCATCGATCAGCTCGACATGGAGAACATCATCGAGCGCTCACTTATGTCAGGCTCCAACGTAGTCGGAAGGGACGAAGTGAAATCGATCGTCGCGGGCGTCTTCTTCGAGTACAATTCTCCCGGTAAACCCGGAAGCAGGATTATGTTGAACAGCTCCGACACCATCAACTGAATCGCGGCGAAGCTCGATTATCAGACTATTCTTTAACAAGATTGGTAG
>JAJYGB010000377.1 GCA_021785235.1 Bacteroidota bacterium | reverse complement strand
TAACACAGCCATATATTTACTTATAATCAGAGGAGTTATGGATGTTGGAAAGTACTTCGACTGAGATGCACCAGCGTCTCGGAGCACAAATGGTCCAAGTCGACGGGATGTCGATGCCGGCAAAATATTCATCGGTGGAGGAGGAATACGCGGCCGCTCGGAGGTATGCCGCTTTTTTCGACCTGTCTCATTTCGGCAAGCTTCGTCTGACCGGAAAAGATGCCCTCGATCTGCTGGACAGGATTTCCACAAACGACCTGGATGGCTTGCGGCCAGGAATGGGCAAACAGACATTTTTCGCGACGGAGAAAGGAAGGGTCGTCGATCTTTGCACTGTGTACGCGCAACAGGGAAGCCTTCTCATCCGCACGAGTCCGAATAACTCGGACAAGGTCAGGAAATGGATCGAAAAGTTTGTGATATCGGAAGACGTGAGAGTAGAGGATGTGACAGGCAATTTCCCGATGTTTCTTGTGGCCGGGCCTTCTGCGGCGAGTTTCATCAAGGAGTTCGCGCATTCGAGTTACAAAACATTTCTCGACGTCAACAAAATGCCCCGGTTCAACTTCATCAAGACCTTCCTGGGATCTCACGAGGTCTTTCTTTCAAAGACGGATTTAGCGGCGGGAAACGGATACCTACTCCTTGTTAATCCCGACGATACAGAAGCCATCTGGAGTTCATTGCTTGAAAATGCCAAAATATACGGCGCGGCACCCGCGGGTCTGGAGACATTCGAAGTGTTGAGAATTGAAAACGGGACACCGCTATTTCCTCACGAGCTCAATGAGGAGTTCAATCCGCTTGAAGTAAATTTGCTCGAAGCGATAAGTGACAATAAGGGGTGCTACGTCGGGCAGGAAGTTATAGCGAGGCTCCAAACATACGACAAGGTAAAGAAGCGCCTGATCGGGCTTGTTTCGGATTCGAAGATGCCGCACGGCGCAAAGGTGTACGAAGCGAAGGCTGGGGCGGACAACGAAATCGGCGTCGTGACGAGTTCCGTGAAATCACCCGGTATTGGTAAAGAGATCGCACTTGCTTACATCTCGATGCAGCAGGTGGTCCCCGGCTCGAAGTATTCCGTGAAAGTCGGCGGCAAGATAACGGAAGCCGAACTGTCAACGCTGCCGTTTGCCGTTTGAACATCAATGTTCAGTCAGAGCAACAACCCCGTCGCAGTTCAACACCAGCGCGTTCATAAATGGAACAGATAAAGTTATCTTCGGCAACACAGAAGGCGGAAATTTACAGGGAACTGCTTCCCCAGCTGGAGTCTCTCGTTTCCGGCGAAAAAGATTTCATCGCCAATACCGCAAATCTATCAGCCGCGTTGAAGCAGGCTCTCCCGTACGCCTCATGGGTCGGTTTCTACTTAGTCAAAGATGGCGACCTTGTCGTCGGGCCTTTCCAGGGAAAAGTCGCCTGCACCAGGATCAGGATTGGCGGCGGCGTCTGCGGTACGGCTGCTGCGCAGAAGAAAACGATTGTAGTGTCAAATGTGGCCGAGTTTCCCGGACATATATACTGCGACCCCGACTCGAAGAGTGAGATTGTCGTTCCGATTTTGAAAGACGGGAAAGTCGTCGGCGTACTCGACGTAGACAGTTCGGAGTACAATTCATTTGACCGCATCGACGCGGAAAATCTGGAACGTGTCGCAGGGCTAGCAGGAAGGATTTTTCCCTAAAAGTATTCATGGAGAAGTCAGCTAAACCAGTGAAGAATGCCGATGGTAAGGTAGCCCTGGTGACGGGGAGCGGGAGAAGGCTGGGTAAGCAGTCGGCGCTGGCACTTGCAAGGGACGGGTGGAATATCGTCGTCAACTACGCTCACTCGGCGAAGGAAGCCGCGATCACGCTGAAGGAGATCAAGGCCCTCGGGGCGGACGCGATAAGCGTGAAGGCGGACATAACCAATTCGAAGCAGGTCAACGGAATGTTCAATCAGGCGTTCGGATATTTCGGCAGACTCGACCTCCTGGTCAACAACGCGGCAATCTTTCCGCCATCGAGGAAATTTGCCGATATTGATGATGAGATGTGGGATTACGTCATCTCCACCAACCTCACGGGGCAATTCTACTGCGCGCGTGCGGCTGCACGTCTTATGGAGGAACACGGCGGAAAAATAATAAACTTCGCCTCTCTGGGCGGATTACAGGTGTGGCCGGACCACGTGGCATACAACGTGGCGAAGGCCGGAGTGGTTATGCTCACAAAATCGTTATCGAAGGCACTCGCCCCCAAGATTACCGTGAACGCGATCGCGCCCGGAACGATCATAATCCCGGGCGAGGAATCTGCCGAAATAAGGCATATCGACGAACAGAAGATCCCCCTTCAGCGCTATGGTGAGGCTGGTGATATAATCTCGGCTCTTCTATATCTTGCACATGCCGACTACGTGACCGGGCAGATTCTGCTGGTGGACGGCGGCAGAGCGGTATTGTGAGTCTGGAGCTTTCGTTAATAAGTGTACGTGGAAACAAATTCTAAAACTCAAATTCGAAAGTCTAAACAAATTCAA
>JAJYGB010000536.1 GCA_021785235.1 Bacteroidota bacterium | reverse complement strand
GCGGAGAACGGTGTTCGGTTGGTTTGGCTGTTCTAGCTGAAAGGAAAAAGATAGTATGAAACTGTTCGGTTCGATCACGGGCATGCTCGTTTTTTTGACGGCGGTTTCCTCATTTGCGCAACAAACCATCAGCATATGGCCGGGTCTCGCCCCCGGAACAGGCACCGAAAAGAACAAGGAAAAAATTGTGAACGAGAGGATATATGACGTCTACCAGCCAGACCTGGAAGTATTTCTTCCCAAGCAGATGAACGGGAATCACCCTGCCATCGTAATCTGTCCCGGCGGCGGGTATACTCATCTGGCGATCGAGCTCGAAGGGACGAGCATCGCGAAGTGGTTCAACGATAACGGTGTCGCCGCGTTTGTTTTGAAATACAGACTTAAGCCCGCGGAGGCGTTTGAAGACGCGAAACGGGCGTTGAGCCTGATTCGCTCAGACGCGAAGAAATACGGCATCAATCCAAATATGATCGGGATAGCGGGCTTCTCTGCAGGCGGGCAGGTCGCCGCCGAAGTCGCTACTCATTATAAAGACGTACCTCCCGCAGATCTTGTGAACGGCGTATCGTGCAAGCCGGACTTCGAGATACTCTGCTACCCCGCGCTCGACTGGCTCCATCCCAATGCAGATGAAGAATACTCGCGGCTCGGCGCCAAAGCCAGCTTCGTCCCTTATTATCATCTTGTGGACAACCACACGCCGCCAACCTTCATCGTTCACGCCGCCGACGACCACACCGTTCCTGTGACGCAGAGCGTGCAATTTTTCACGGCACTTCACGATGAAGGGGTACCATGTGAGCTTCATGTGTTCGAGAAAGGCGGTCACGGCTTCGGACTCGGCACCGGCCGCGGTGCCGTCGATAAGTGGCCGCGGCTCTGCATCGACTGGATGAAGACCGAAGGAATACTGAAGGGAGAATGACGAGAGAAGAACTCATCGAGGAAAAGTGGAATAATAGAATGGCGGATCAATTGATTATTGGGGATCTACTTTGTAAAGACTGAGAATCATTGAGCAGGCTTCGGCCCCTCAACGTCTGAGCCTCTCCCCGCAAGTCCCCCTCTCTTCGCCGAAGAGGGGGGACTAGTGGGCCTCTTTTTTGATTATTCTTCCTCGAACAGTTTCGGATCTACCTCGACATTGTGTTCCACTTCAACGATGCTCGCCCTGGAAATAGTTTTGCCGTTTACCGTAGCGACGTTCTTGAAGGGGAGTCTGACTCCATCGGTCTCACGGAAATCCGACCACGCCTCCTCGACGTTGGCAGGACCCTGCAGACCTGAAGACTGGTACGACACTCCGACCGGAAGATTCGTTGACGGATCGAGATAGAGGTGGAACGCGCCGTCTTTGCAGGAAACGAGAATGTCCAGCGCCTTTACCCCCTGGAACTCCTCCTCGCCGATAAATTGTGCCTGGTGATCATCGGCATGCGAAAAGAAACGGATCGGATCACGTACAAGATTGCCGAAGACTTCCTTCCTCATCGATTCCTCCATCTGCATTTTTCCCTGCGGAGAAACGATCCAACCTTTCTCTCCAACGACAACGATCTTCATCTCTCCCATTGGCGTCGAGACAGCCTGGTGAATGCGGTCCGGATAAATGACAGTTGCAACGTCCGATATTTCCACTTCTCCCCTTTCGGTTTGCTGCAAAAGAGTCATCCTGGTCCTCGTACTCCCGATCTTTTGGA
The DNA here is from genome assembly GCA_021785235.1 of Bacteroidota bacterium. Next base: position 836 of record JAJYGB010000536.1, on the reverse strand, counting down.
ATGCGTCGGCTCCGCCGCACGCGGCCATCGACTTGTCAAATAATTCTTTACCTTTCGACATCGATTCTGGCGCGGCGCTTGGCGATTCCTCGCCCGGAGGCGGCGGAATCGTGATATCGATCTCGTCCACGTCGCCGAGCGACGAGAGCGGCTCGCCGAAATCGTTCTTGTTTCCTACGACGAGTATCTGCAGCTCATCCGGATGTAAATGAGCCTTGGCCGCGCGCAAAACATCGCCCTTGGTCACCTTTTCGACTCCCTCCTTAAGTTTGTCGATGAAGTCGAGAGGGTAGCTGTAGTAAGCGTATGTCATGAGCCTTGTAACGATCTTTGATCTGGAATCGAAGTTGAAGACGAAAGAGTTTAGATAACTGTCCTTCGCGCGCTGCAGTTCTTCATCGGTGACGGGTTCTTCCGTCATTCTATTGACCTCGTTCAGCATGAGCCTTATGGCGTGCACGGTCGATTGCGATTTCGTCTGCGTGCCGCAGTTGAAGACTCCCGGGTGGTTGTATTCGGCCCCGTAATATCCCCATGGCGCGTAGGTCAGTCCCTCTTTCGTTCGTAGCACCTTGAACATGCGGTCGTTTGAAAGGATCGCGTTCATAACGACGAGCGCGGGGTAGTCGGGATCACTTATCATTCCGCCGATGTGTCCCATCTGGATATGGCTTTGGTTCACATCCGGCTTTTGCACTAAGTTGATAGTATACCGGTACTGATAATTTACCTGCGGCCGTTCAGGATACTCTGTCTTTGCGGAAGGCCACTTTCCGAATGCTGTTTCGAGCCTCTTCTGGATTTCCTTTGAATTGAAATCGCCCCATACTGCAAGC